>CAZKCB010000081.1:0-8321 GCA_964550965.1 uncultured Oscillospiraceae bacterium | reverse complement strand
TTAAAAACAAACTGGATGTAAAAGATTTCACCAATCAATCATTTATACTGACAGGTCCAGGCTGTAATTACCGCTCCGCCTTCGAATATGATTTGCATTCCAATGGAGTTTCTTACCGGGTCGCATTAGAAACAGGAAGTGTACAAGCAATAAAAGAGATGGCGATAAGCGGGTCGGGACTTTGCGTCCTTCCAAATATGGCTGTCGAAAAAGAACTGGCAGCAAATCTGCTAGTAGCACTACCTTATAAAAACAATCAAAAAATATATACTCAACTTTTATGTCATAGTTCAAAATGGATACCGTCTTATCTGTCAGACTTTATCGAGCTGATAAAAGCAAAATACTATTATTGATGATAGGGCGGAGCGGGTGGGCTTTACGCATCTGCTCATTATATTCAGCATTCGCGTTCGATGCCCTTCGATACTCCGCCAATACAAAAGACACCCACTACTGGATGTCTTTTGTATTGGCGGAGCGGGTGGGATTCGAACCCACGTGACGTTGCCGTCAAACTGATTTCGAGTCAGCCCCGTTATGACCACTTCGATACCGCTCCATATTATATCATTGTCGTTTAAAACAGTGACAACGCTGTTGATTATAGCATATGCGCGCAGGCTTTTCAATCTTTAATTCTTACGCTGCGCCTTCTGGTACCGAAAAACGGATCGCGCCGGGCAGCAGTTCCAGTTCGATCTGCTTTGTCTTTGAAATTTCGCCGTCGGCGCAGATCTGGAGCCTTTCATTTGATGAGATCATGAGTTTTTTACACTGGACATATTTTATGAGGCCTTCGGTTTTTGGGCTTTCAAGATGGGTCCCGTCATGGTATTTCCCAATCAGTGCGAGAAAGGTCCTGCGGTTGACTTTTCGGATCATGCTGACATCAAACAAGCCATCATCGATCGATGCTTTTGGCACACCTTTGAAACCGCCTCCGCAAAAAGCGCCGTTGCCGACAGCAAGCAATGTAAATTCGCCTTCTTCGCGGCTTCCGTCTTCCAATGTCACCGTCATTTTGCAGCCTTTGTTCGTTCCGAATACACTGGCAAGGCCTGCAATATATGCCATGGACCCGTTAAGAAGTGGTTTCTTCTTTAATTCCGCTGTTTTTGCAACGACGGCGCAATCAAGACCGATATTGAGCATATTGACAAGATAGCGGTCATTGTAACGGATCAGATCGATAGGTCTTGCTTTTCCGGCAAGCTGTTTTGGAATATCAAGAAAGGCTTCGGGGTGAGAAAAGCTGCGTGGGAAATCGTTTCCGGTCCCTGCCGGAATGAGAGCAATTTCTGCATTTTCAAAACCGAAGGCTCCGTTTGCAACTTCATTGAGCGTACCGTCGCCGCCGATCGCATAAAAGCGCATTGTTTCTTCGGTTTCCTTCAGACAGTGATTTTTGACAAAATGAGAGGCATCTCCGGCATTGATTGTCCTGTGGATCTCATAATCGATGCCATTCTTTTTTACAGAAGACAATATCTCCGGAAGGATCTTTGCCTCGGCATTTCCCCTTCCGGCTGCAGGGTTCAGAATAAAAATGTGCTTCATTTTTTCTTCCTTTCCTAATTGGCTTGACATAAAATCAGGATACCACAAACATATAATTGCGGCAAGCGCTGCCGTTTTTTCATTCCCACTTGAAAAAACGCAGAGAAACAAACCCGCATAGCAAGGCAATAGCCAACATCAAAAGTGCCGGGACAAAAACATCGTTTACAGGCAAGCCGAGAGAAGTTCCTTTCAGAAGCTTGATCCCCTGGGTCAGGGGGAGTATGTCTGCAGCCCTTTGCAGAACAGGAGGCATCACTTCGTATGGCAAAGTGGCTCCGGAAAAGATCAGCATGGGAAAGTAGAGCAGGCTGGCAGCTACGCCGGCGATCTTCATGTTGGGTGCAATGCCCCCGACCAAAACCCCTATGCTGAACATCGATATCATGACCAATAAGTAGGCTCCCAGAAAAGAGCTCAAGCTGCCATGCAACTGTAAGCCGAAAAATATGCTTGCTGTGGCGTAGACCAAAACGAGCGAAGCGATGGAGTAAAATGCATAAACAACGATCTGCACGATCAGAAGAAGGAGTGGGCTTGTCGGTGTCACCTGAAATCGCTTCAATATTTTTTTGCTCCGGTAATCCGATAAAACCAGAGGGAGTCCCATTACTCCGCCTGCACAAATAGCAATGGCCGAAACTGCACCGAAGGATTGTTCTAAAAAGCTGTATCCTGCACCCTCAAAAGCTGGCTTGTCGCCAAAAACAGCTCCTAGAATGACCATGATGACAATAGGCATGCAGATGGCAAAAATAAACATATCCATCCCCCGAAAAGACAATTTCAGTTCTGTTTTCAGCAAAGTTTTAAAGGCTTTCATCTTCTTCCTCCTCGTTTGTATACCATAGATAGGCATCTTCAAAATTTTCAAAAGGGCTTTGGGCTACCGCTTCCTCTACCGTTCCACAAAAAATACTCTTTCCTTCTTTCAAAATCATGATCCTGTCACACAGGGCCTCCACTTCGTCCATAAAATGAGACGTCAGCAGAATGGTGATACCCTTTTCTTTTAACTTGGAAAGAAACTTCCAGACATTTCTTCTCGCTTTGACATCCAATCCAGTGGTAAGTTCATCGAGAAAAATCACCTCCGGGTCCGGGATCAGGGAAAGGACAATAAAAAGCCCCTGCCTTTGCCCTCCTGAAAGTTCGCTGACCATGCTGTTCCCTTTTTCTGAAAGCCCGAATTGTTTTAGGAGCATCCGGTAATCCAACGGCTCCTCATAAAGGGATGCACTGACTTCACAAAGTTCGGCCACCTTGATCTTATCCTGGTAATTGCCATCCTGAAATTGGACGCCGACCCTCTGGAAGATCTTTCTCCGGTCTTTTTGCGGGTCCATCCCCAAAATAGACACCTTGCCATGATCCTGTTTTTTAGTACCGAGGATACATTCAAGGGTGGTACTTTTTCCTGCACCGTTGGCCCCAAGCAGACCAAACACTTCTCCGGGATAAATGGAAATGCTGATGCCCTCTACTGCATTGACCTGTTTGTAGGACTTGCAGAGCCGATTTACTTCAATGGCTGTTTTCATGTTCTTACATACCTCCTGCTGTATTCATTTCGAAAAAAGAATAACACCAGAGAAAAGTCTGGTGTTAAAGTGTAGGGTTTTCAGAAAATTGCTGTTTCATTCTGCGGAGATGATCCAGCATCTGTTCTGCGTTTTTTTCGGCAGAATGCAGGGAGGTGAGAAGCTTATCGCATACGGAAATGATATCGTCGTTTTCTTTTGGGGTATCGATGACATGCCGTATATCCGTTCCGGGATTTTCGGACAGGGCACTCAGCATTCGCAAAATGGCTGAGAGAGAATAGTTGGCACAACGCAGGGATCGTATCATTTTCAATCGTCGGATGTCTCTATCAGTATACACACGATACCCGTTTTGTCGGCGCTTTACCCGAAGCAATCCGTTCATTTCCCAGTTCCTCAAAGTGTCTATGGTAACTTCCAGAATTTTCGCTGTTTCTTTTCGGGTGAAAAATCCGGCATCCTCTTTTGGTCCGTCGCCTGCGAGCAAGCTTTCCGTGATCTCTATGGCCTCTGCTGCGTTCTTTTCTTCCTGTTTCAACTGCGCCAGATATTTACTTGTCAATAAAAGGGCCGCGTCAAAATCTCCCTTCGCCGAAGTTTTTATGATGGAGATCGCCTGTTTTCGGAGACCGTTTTGCAAAACTTCGATTTTCAGAGCTGTACGTGCAAAGCGGATCTGCTCGATATGAAAATCAGTAAAGACCCGGTACCCGTTTTCCCGACGCTTTGCTTTTGGAATAAGCTCAAGCTCCTCATAAAGCCGGATGGTATTGGGGTGAAGACCGACATGACTTGCAATTTCAGATGTTTTGTAGATGTTCATGCTGTACACCTTCTCTTTTGCGATTTGTAGTTGTCTGCGTTTTTTCTATGGTAACATTGTACCAAAGTCTGGTGTTATAGTGGAGGGTTTTTTGCTTTTCTCTGAAACTCATGGAAAGCAACGCCGATCTATGGTAAAATGCAAGCAGAAAACAAGCCTTTTAGCTTGTCTCACAAGGGCCTCACTGAAACAGGTCCAGAAGATATAAGGAGAATACAAATGGATGATCGTAATAAAAAACTCGCGAAAGTGCTTGTAGGATACTCCTGCGATGTACAGAAAGGCGAACGTGTTCTTGTTTCTTACAGCGGCGACACCGCAAAGCCGCTTGCCAAGCAAATCATAAAAGAGATTTATGCCTGTGGAGGCTTTCCCTATACAGAGATCCGCGATAATTCCATTGAACGCGAGATCCTTCTCGGCTGCACGGAGGAACAGCTCCTTTACATGCAGGAGTATCAATTGAATCAGATGAAAGGAATGCAAAGCTACATCGCGATCCGCGCATCTGATAATACCTCAGAGCATGCTGATGTTCCGACGGCACAGCAGAACCTTTACAGCAAAATGCTTGAACCGGTCCTGCGCTATCGTGTCGACAAAACAAAATGGGTGGTTCTGCGCTACCCGAACAACGCGATGGCCCAGCTTGCCAGCATGAGCCTCGAAGGTTTTGAGGATTTCTATTATGATGTCTGCACGATGGATTATGCGAAGATGGCAAAAGCAATGGATCCACTGATCGAGCTTATGAACAAGACAGACAAAGTCCGCATCGTAGGCCCCGGAACGGATCTGAGCTTCTCGATCAAGGGGATCGGTGCGATCAAATGCAGCGGAGAAAGAAACATTCCCGACGGCGAAGTCTATACCGCTCCTGTTAAGAATTCTATGAACGGGTTCGTTTCGTATAATACACCGTCCGAAGAGGATGGCTTCACCTATGAGAATATCGTCTTTGAGGTCAAGGACGGAAAAATCATCAAGGCAACCTCCAATGACAATGAGCGCATCAACACACTGCTTGACACCGATGAAGGTGCCCGCTATTTCGGCGAATTCGCGTTTGGCGTGAACCCTTACATCCTTAAGCCGATGAAGGATACCCTGTTTGATGAGAAGATCGCAGGAAGCTTCCACCTCACACCGGGCTGCGCATATGAGGATGCCTTCAACGGAAACAAGTCGGCAGTCCATTGGGATCTTGTGATGATCCAGCGCCCCGAGTACGGCGGCGGTGAGATCTGGTTTGATGATGTCCTGATCCGTAAGGATGGCCTGTTCGTCATCCCTGAGCTTTTGTGCCTGAATCCGGAAAACCTCAAATAAGAACGATTGCATAATAAAAGCACGCTTCACGATCGATCGAAGCGTGCTTTCTTTATTCCCCTTATGATTTTATGCTTTTAGCATAATCGCCGATTTTTTTGTCTTCTCTCGAAATGTGTTTGATGAGCCAGTCCGAAACCATTTGGTTGGCGTTTATGATCACGAGGATGTTCCCGCCTGATTTCTGAAATTCAGCTTTCAGCTCAGTTAACTTTTCAATGAATTCCTTATGCATCTTTTTCTGCTCTTCGAGTGCGGGATAATGAATGCTTTGCATATAGGTCTCTTCGCTTTTGAAATGCATTTTGGTGTAGTCGTCTAAAAAATCAAGCATCTCTGCAATGAATTCTTTTGTTTTTCCATTTCGACCAGCTTCAAAAAGTTGATCTGCTTTTTGAAACAACGTCTTATGCTGATCATCGATAGAATTGACGCCAACGGATAAAGTCTCTGTCCATAAGATAGCCATAAATTAAAAACCTCTCTTTCATGATGTAAAATAAGTATTGTTTTATTATTCCCAAACAAAATCTATTTATTCGTCATTTCTAATTCTTTTAGTTTTTCATTGAATTCTCTCTGCATTTCATTGTATGCATCAAGCGTGGCCTGGCATTTTTGCGAAACATTATCTATGATCGTATCATAATGAGAAATCGCTGCTGAAATAACTGCGGGGCAAAGTTTGTTTGCATCACTTTGCTCTTGCAGGATCCCTACGACGATTTCTTTGCCAAAGCTGTCTTTATAGCTTCTTTTTCCGGTCAGGGCACTCATGACATCAGCTACGGCAAGGATCTTTTCACTCATGTTCAGATTTACGCCGCTGAGTTTTTGAGGATAGCCGCTTCCATCGATTTTTTCATGATGTCGATAGGCGATCTGCAGGACATCGTTGCTGACTCGGTTATTTAAGATCCTCTCCGTGGTTAGGATATGCTCACGCATGATTTTAAATTCCGCCTGGGTGAGCTCCGATGGTTTTTCAAGTATATGGAGTGGTGTTGCAATTTTTCCGATATCATGGAGATATGCCCCCAGTTTGAGTTTCCGAAGTTCTTCTTCCGACAATCCCAGGATTTTACCGAGTTCCAGACTGATGCTTACGGTAGTGACTACATGATTGACCGTCGTTTCACTTCGAAAATCAATCGTAAATGCGATCATCTTTATAAAGCCAAGCAAAATTTCTTCATCATAGTTGAGCGTCTTGATGAAGCGGACCACTTCTTTTAAATAGGCCCCATCTCTTATATGCTTCTGCATCTCATATTTTTGATCCGCATAAGCAAACAGATCTATGGCTTTTTCGTCAAATTTTATATTCTTATAACTATACAGGGTTTTAAAATCGATGGGTTTTTCTTTGCTTAAAAAGGCCATATCGATGCGGTCAGCCAGATGGATCATCCCTGCGATCTTTCGCTTTTCCTGGTCCATTGCAGGATATTTTTCGAATTCTGTATGATGGAACAAAACAACATCCGCCCATTTATAAAGCGGTGTCATATTTTTCAGAAACAAATGCCCGTAAATGGAATGATGCCAGACCTCATCCGACTCGAAGGCCGCCATACTGTCGATTTCTTCGGTTTTATAAGCACCGATATCGTGAATTGTGGCAATCAGGCAAATTTCCTGCATATCCGCCTTGGTGTAAGAACCATCTGCCTGCATCATCTTATAGACCATATAAGCGACTCTTTGGCCATGATCGACGATTCTCGTATCAATATTATCCAAAGCACTCGTCAGAATACTCATTACGTTCACGATGTTCAGATTTTTCATTTATGTCTTCTTTTCTACTCGATAACTTCGATCCCGTCACCGGGTTTTATCGTTCCGCCTTTTAAAACTCTTGTAAAGATACCTTCTTTGGGCATGATGCACATACCGACCTGCTGCATGATGGCGCAGCCGTGGTGGCATTCTTTTCCGATCTGAGTGACTTCATGCAGGGTCTCTCCGATCTGAAGTCTCGTACCTACAGGCAGGGTATAAAGCTCAAGCCCTTCTGTCGTCAGGTTTTCCGCAAAGACTCCCTCGGTCAAACCTTTTACGCCCATTTCGATCATTTTGTTGACGCTTTCCTGGGCAAGCAGGCTGACCTGTCTATGGGCAAAGCCGCCGTGAGCATCGCCTTCGATCCCAAATTCTTCGATCAGGACTGCTGTTTCGACCGGCACTTTGACAACACCTTTCTCGGTGCTGATATTGATCGATTTTACGATTCCTTTTTTCATTCCTGTTCCTCCAGATAAACGTCGCCTGATTTTCCTCCGGTTTTGCTGACCAATCGAATGTTTTGTATGATCATTCTTTTGTCTACGGCCTTGCACATATCGTAAATCGTAAGAGCAGCTGTCGATACTGCCGTCAGCGCTTCCATTTCGATTCCGGTTTGCCCTACGGTCTTTGCGGTCGCTTTGATCAGCACTCGGTCCTCTAAAACCTCAAAATCGATATCACAGCCGGTCATAAAGATATTATGACACATGGGTATCAGATCTGATGTTTTTTTAGCTCCTGTGATCCCACCGACCTGTGCAACAGCGAGAACATCTCCCTTTTTCATTCGGCCTTCCCGAACGAGTTCTATCGTCTCTTTTGCCATCAGGATCTCACCTTTGGCAACAGCCGTTCTTTGTGTTACGGCTTTATCTCCGACATCGACCATACGGGCTCTGCCGTTTTCATTCATGTGAGTCAGTTCGCTCATCCTCAGCCTCCTATTTTCCCCATGTCACGCTCCATCAATTCCCCTTCACTAAGCTTGTGGTTCATGGGCTTTTGTGAAATAGCCTGCACGATCGATTCTTTTAATGCCTCCGGATC
Source organism: uncultured Oscillospiraceae bacterium (assembly GCA_964550965.1). Classification (GTDB taxonomy): domain Bacteria; phylum Bacillota; class Clostridia; order Peptostreptococcales; family Anaerovoracaceae; genus STD2-154. Next base: position 227 of record CAZKCB010000081.1, on the reverse strand, counting down.
AGAAATCACGGGCTTCAAGTCCAGTTCCTTTCTGCTATGCAGGCACGAAAGCGCACATCCGTCCGCAGTGATGCGGATCCGGTTGCAGCGGTCACAGAAACGATGGCTCATTGGTTCGATCAAGCCGACTCTGCCTTTTGCTCCTGGAAGCCGGTAGTATTTTGCAGGTGCGGAAGGATCGTCGCTCTCTTCAGGGACAAGCGCAGGACAGCGTTTCAGCACTTCGA
>CAZKCB010000080.1:0-8392 GCA_964550965.1 uncultured Oscillospiraceae bacterium | reverse complement strand
TGTTCGATCGGCATCACCGCGCGGCTGAGCAGAACCGACGAGGCGATGATCGCTACCGCAGCATCGGAATTGGCTACGAATATCCTGCGTTATGCCGGCAGCGGCGAAATGATGATCTGCAGTATTCAAAATGTAAGCTGCGGAGAAGTCGGAATCGAAGTACAGGCGCTTGATCGCGGGCCGGGGATCGAGAACATAGAACTGGCCATGGAGGAGAAATTCAGTTCTCATCCTAACAGTTTGGGACTCGGTTTGCCAAGCGTAAAGAGAATAGCGGAAGAGTTTTTTGTTGAGTCAGTTGTTGGAAACGGAACGCTGATCGTGATTCGCAAATGGAAACGGCAATGAGAAAAATCGATTTTGGGATCAGAACGAAAGCCTTGCTCGGAGATATATCAGAGTGCGGCGATATAGGCATCGTCAGGGAATATGATGCCGAGTGTTTTCTTGCGTTGATCGATGTCTTAGGGCATGGAGCGGAGGCCAGAACAGTAGCGGTCTCTGCTGAAGAATACTTGAATCATAATTACAGGAAAGAACCAGAAACTATTATGCTCGGTCTGCATGAGCATTTGAAAGGAAGCAGGGGCGCCGTAGCCGCTGTGTGCAGCCTTGATATTGGAAGCGGCAGATTGAAATACGTTGGCATTGGAAATATAACGGTCCGAATATTTGGCCCGGCACCGATCCGATTTGTTTCGCGCGAAGGGATCCTCGGATATGGCTGCATCAAACCGCATCCCGAGACTGTGACCTTAATGCCCGGCGATTTGTTTTTGATGCATTCTGATGGGATCAAAGAGCATTTTGACGTGATCGAGTGCACCAAACTGTTCAAAGAAAGATCTGAAATTATTGCCGCCGGTATCATGGGGCGATTTCGCAATCAAAATGATGACTCTTCGTGTATCGTTTTAAAGTATTTGAAATAGAGAACACAATGAGGTAGTTAAAATGTTTGAACTGGGGCGTTTGTGTATATTTGACAATGATTCTCTGATCAGGGCAAGAAAAAAGGCCCGACACATTTCGCTTCTCGTTGGAGCGAGTGAAATCATGGCAACGAGAATAGAAGCTATTTTATCTGAAATGCTTCGGATTTTTATCTTGAACGGAAGCAGAATTTTGCTGGTTGCTTCATTAACAGAAAGAAATGAAAAAAAGGGCATCCTCTTTGGCTTTGAAAATGTTTTGATGTCAGAGGAATTATTTTTTGCGAAACAGTTTTTTGATCACTTTTGTGTCATCCGTGATGGATCCGGTAATTACAAAATAGAGGCATTTCTTCAATTCAAAAACATAGATTCCATTAAGGCAGAAAACCTGATGCAGGAAATAGCAGACTATATTGCGATCCCTTCCAGGCAGGAACTGATGAATGAAATTTCAAGAAAAAATGAGGAACTTTCAAGCAGTAGAAGATTTATGGAATCTGTTTTGGAGAATATCCATTCAGCCGTATATGCAAAGGACCTTCGCGGCAGGTATCTTTTCGTAAATGAAGAATGGGAAAAAGTTACCGGAATGACTACCGAAAATGCGATCGGAAAAACAGCAGTCGAATTGTTTCCGGGGGAAATCGGGAAAACATCTCACGAAAACGATATGGGGATCATCAAGTCTCGGGAAATCCAAAACACAGAAGAATACTGGTTTTCTGAGAACGGTAAAATGACCTATCTTTCTACTAAAGTACCTATGTATGAAAAAAACAAGGTCATTGGCTTATGCAGTATCGCAACGGACATAAGCGAACATATCCGCATGGAAGAAGAACTTGTTATCGCAAAAGGTGCCGCCGAAGAAGCTGCAAAAAGCAAGTCGAACTTTCTCGCTAATATGAGTCATGAAATACGGACACCAATGAATGCGATCATGGGTATGACGTATCTTCTGCAGAAAACCGAATTGACGCAAAAGCAAAAGGATTATAACGATAAAATATATGCCTCAAGTCAGCATTTATTGGGAATCATAAATGACATCCTTGATTTTTCGAAAATAGAAGCCGGAAAACTCGATATCGAGTACACTGATTTTACGCTCGACAGCGTATTGGAAAACTTATCGAATCTGATCGTCGAAAAATGTTCCGCCAAAGGGATCGAAGTGATCTTTGATATCGATGCAAGCGTCCCGAACGGTCTTTGCGGCGATCCTTTGAGAATCGGGCAGATTTTGATCAACTATGCAAACAATGCCATTAAATTTACCGAAAAAGGTGAAATCATAGTTAAAATAAGAAACCTCTCTCCCGCAGAAGATGATTTGCTTGTGAAATTTGAAGTGCATGATTCCGGTATCGGTTTGACATTGGAACAAAAAGAAAAGCTGTTTCGCTCCTTTCAGCAGGCGGATACATCCACCACCAGGAAGTACGGAGGCACGGGACTTGGCCTTGCAATATCCAAGAAGCTTGCAACCCTTATGGGGGGAGAAGTCGGCGTTGAATCCGAGTACGGAAAAGGAAGTACATTTTGGTTTACCGTAAAACTTAACAAAAGCAAAAGCAACAAGAATTATCTCTCGCATTCCGAGATAAAGAATTACCGGATGCTCGTTGTTGATGACAATGCACAAGCCAGAGCGATCCTTTCCGAAATTCTGAGGCGCGCCGAATTCAGAGTCGATGAGGCGAAGTCCGGCCAGGGTGCAATCGACTTGATCGTAAAAGCCGATCAGCAAGGGGATCCTTACAAAATGATTTATCTGGATATGCAGATGCCTGGTCTTGATGGGATACAAACCATGGTCAAGCTAAAAGATCTCAGCTTGGCCCAACGGCCGCATTGTATCATGGTAACGGGCTTTGGACGTGAAGAAGTGTTCCAACAGGCTGAAAGCGTCGGAATAGAACTGGTTCTTGTCAAACCTGTAAACCCGATGGTTCTTTATGAATCGACGGTCCAATTATTGGGTGGAAGTCCTGCGGGTATTGGCTTCGAAGTCAAGCAAGCATCGGAAGCATTGGACGGCATCGATCTTTCAAAAATACAAGGTGCGGATATTTTGCTTGTCGAAGACAACGAGCTAAATCAGCAGGTCGCAATGGAATTGCTTGAAGAAGGAAATTTCGTCGTTGATATTGCCCAAAACGGCCAGGAAGCGCTGCGCTTTGTAAATGAGAAAAAATATGATGTCGTTTTGATGGATATGCAAATGCCGGTTATGGATGGTCTTGATGCGACGCGGGAGATCCGAAAAAACCCTGCTTTTTCAAAACTCCCCATTATTGCAATGACTGCAAATGCAATGATAAGTGATCGTGAAAAATGTATAGAGGCAGGGATGAATGAGCATCTGCCAAAGCCGATCAACCCGGAAGATCTTTTTAAATTGCTGCTAAAATGGATACCCGAGAAAGACCCGAAAGAGATAGCAGATAAGCTCATGCAACAAAATATTTCTGAAAAGAAGAACTCGGCGGAAACGGTAAAAATAGAAATCAACATACCTAATTTGAATACTGAACTCGGATTGAAATGTGTCCTCAATAAACAGGATGCGTATATAAATCTTCTCTGAAAATACGCGGCATATCAAAAACATGTTTTTGAAAAACTCGATAAATGCATTGATCAAGAAGACTATAACGACGCAGAGCGCTTGATGCACACTTTAAAAAGCCTTTCCGGAAGCATCGGAGCAGAAAGCCTTCAGGAAAATGCAGCGCAGCTTGAGCAGGCAATTTCGGAGAAGGCAACAAGGAACGAATTGGATCCCGTCATACAAAAAACAAGAACAATGCTGTTGGCAATGACCAACAGTATAGAAAGTACTTTGCCCGAGTTGAAAAAGGAAAAAAACGAGTCGGGACCGGAAGCCTCCGAAGAAGAGATGCTTCGTTTCCTGGAAGAATTAAGACCGCATATCATTATGCATAAACCAAAAAAATGCGAGGAAATATTAGAGGAGCTCAGACAATGTCGCTGGCCTTCCAACTTGCAGGCGGAGGCTTCGGAGGTGGACCGGCTGACTTCCAAGTATAAATTTAAAGAAGCTCTCGCAACAGTGGATTCTTTAGTCCTTAAACTTAAAGGAGCTGATCATGCATGAAAAGTTTAAAAGAGTGTCTTGTTCTGATCGTTGATGATACAGAGGCAAATGTTGACATCCTCGTAGGTGCGCTCGGAGATGATTATGAGATATCTGTTGCTATGGATGGACCGTCAGCTCTTGAAAGTGTACAACTTGAAATGCCTGATATTATCCTGCTCGACATCATGATGTCAGGAATGAGCGGGTACGAGGTGTGCAGCGAACTCAAAAAAAATGAGATGACTGCAGAAATACCGATCATCTTTTTGACGGCAATGACTGATATTGAAAGCAAAACAAAGGGCTTTGAATTGGGGGCCGTCGATTATGTCACAAAACCCTTTGAAGTTCTGGAGATAAAAGCAAGGGTCCATACACACCTTGCATTAAGATTGGCAAAGATGGAATTATCGATGCAAAATGAGATCCTTGAGGAAAAAGTAAAAGAGCGAACGAAGGAGGTGTGCCTCACACAAGAAACCACGATCGACGCGATGGCGTGTCTTGCTGAATACCGTGACCCTGAAACCGGAGGGCATATCAAGCGTACGAAAAACTATATCAGGACCCTGGCGGAAAAGCTTAGCGATGACCCCAAGTATCGTCACTTTCTCGACAAGAGTGTGATCGAGTTGCTCTACAAATCGGCTCCGCTCCATGATATAGGCAAAATCGGCATCCGCGATGATATCTTGTTGAAGCCCGGGAAACTCACGGAAACCGAATTCGATGAAATGAGAAAACATACGGTTATCGGCCACAATGCAATATTGATGGCGTCTAAGAAGCTGGGAGAAGACTCCTTCCTAAAATGTGCTATGGAAATCGCAAGATCCCATCAGGAAAAATGGGATGGAAGCGGATATCCGGACGGCCTTTCGGGAGAAGAGATCCCTTTGGCCGGAAGGATGATGGCTCTGGTCGATACCTATGATGCCTTGATCAGCAAAAGGATATATAAGCCACCGCTTCCTCATCAAAAGGCAGTAGAGATCATTTTAAAGGAAAAAGGAAAACACTTTGATCCTCAGATGGTAGATGTTTTTATGAGTATTCAGGAAGAATTCAAGCAGATCGCAATACGGTATGCTGATTTTGAAGAAGAAAAATTGAACCTGACAAATCCCCATTGAATCCTTGTGAGTCAAAACAAAGGCTGAAAAAGTGTGCAAAATGATGCGCTTAATGGTAACATAAAAAGATAGCATTGTTTAAACACCGGAAGGACAAAGGGGGCAGTTACGTGGAAATAATAGAAATCAAGGGAAATACCTGCTGCATTGATACAGGTATGACCTACATCCCATTTTATAAAATCAATGATAAAGAAATCATCATGCTGGATTCCGGGTGGGCCGAAGGAGAACGCCAGGGAATAGAGGAATTGTTGGAACAAAATGATTTCGTTGTAGCGGGGTTGATCTGCAGCCACGCACATATCGATCATATCGGCAACAATTCCTATTTAAAAAACAAATACAATTGTGTCATTGCCATGTCTGAATTTGAAGCTTTGATTTGCAGTTCTGCGGTGAACCTCAAGGTTTACTTTGGCAATCAGACGCTATCGGATGTAGAGCAGCATTATGGGCACATGGTTTGCGAGACCGATATGATGATTTCGGATAATCAGGATCGGATCCTGATTTGCGGAGTCAAATTCAGGGTATTGCATACTCCGGGACACAGCCCGGCGCATCTTTGCATCATAACACCTGATGATGTTGCTTACCTCGGAGATTGCCTGATCAGTGACGAGGTCATGCAGAGTGCGAAAATGCCATATGCTTATATTTTGCGGGAAGACCTGAAGAGCAAAGCTATGCTTTATGGTTTGCGCTGTGCAAAATATGTTGTTGCGCACAAAGGTATTTATGACAACATAACACAATTGATAACAGACAATATCAATTTTTATAAAGGCAGAGCTGAGCGCGTGCTTGCGGTGATACAAGGCACCATGACAATGGAAGAAATCATGAAGGCGGTCATCCACAACTTCAACATATCGATCAAAACGATCAATCGATATTCGGTAATCGAAAGAATGCTAAAGTCAAATGTGGAGTATCTGCATGAGTCAAGAATGATAAAGCTAAATGTAGAAGATGGATTTTTAAAATATTCCAGTATCGAATAATGAGGAAAAGAAAGAATGAAAGAATATAAAAATGATCAGATCATCATTCATTGGAGCCCCGAAGTCTGCACTCATCCGGGCTTGTGCCTGCGGCTTTTGCCGGAAGTGTTCTCTTTAGGGAAAAAACCATGGATCAATGTGAATGGAAGCACGCCGGAGAAAATAATTTCGGCGATCGACCAATGCCCCTCGGGTGCACTGAGATATTCACTTCCGGAAGGTTCCACAGTAGACCCGAACGCGGCGTGCGGGATCGGGAATATCAACTATAAGAAAAGCGGCGTGGAGCCGGTCAAAATAAAAGTCAGCAAGAACGGACCCCTGTTTATCGAAGGCGAGGCCATATTGATCGGCAGCGATGGAAATACGATCAAAGAAGACCGTAAAATGTCACTTTGCCGCTGCGGTCTTTCTAAAAACCCTCCATTTTGTGATGGAGCTCACCATACCCATGGATGGAAGGAGGATTAAGGGTGAAAATAAGCTGATTTTGTCTTTACCCCGAAAAAAACCTTTCAAGATATGAATCTATATAGTGTCGGAACAAATCCGATATTGGATCAAAAGGGAGGTAATGAAAATGAAAAAGATATTATCAATGTCCTTGGTTCTCGCGCTTATGGTCGCAACTGTCACCGGAAGCGCCTTTGCAGGACAAGGCAATGGCAATGGAAACGGGCAAGATAAAAAAGAATTTAAAGATACTCAGGGGCACTGGGGAAGCCAGGCGATCCTGAAGCTTCAGGATCTGGACATTCTGCACGGGTATGCAGACGGCACATTCAGACCGGATAGTACGCTTACTCCGGAAGAACTTGCAGTAATGATCGATTCACTGGTAGAAAAGAGACTTGGTTCCCAGGATGATGAAAATCTGACCCTGAATGAGGACGAAGAAGAATATTTGGCAGGCATCCCTTCCTGGGCAAAAAATGCTGTTAGAAAAGGGCTCAAGCACGATTATCTCGAGATGGGAAGATTCCATTCTGAGACTCAATGTAATCGCCTGACCGCAGTTGTTCAGCTTGCAAAAGCACTCGGTCTTGAACCGGTTACTGATTTTACCGAGAACCCGTTCAAAGATCGCGGACTTATGAGCGATGAAGACTTCGGTTACGTTCTTGCGCTTTACAATGCGGGAGTGATCAAGGGATATCCGGACGGAAACTTTAACCCGAATGCACTGGTCAACAGAGCGCAGATGGCCTCGATCATCGCACATATCTTCGATGATGAGGACGAGACTTCTTCAGATACGACGAAGCCTGTTTGGCCGGTAAACAGCAGCATCACCGCATCGGCGATCACATCGAACAGTCTTACGTTGAAATGGACCGCTGCTTCTGATAACGAAGGAGTAGCCGTATACAAAATCAGCTACAGCCTCAACTCTGTGAATAAAGAAAAGTTTGCTTATACCAATAGAACAGCAAACATCACAGGTCTGGACGCAGATGAGGAGTATAACTTTACGGTCGAAGCCAGAGATGCTGCAGCAAACTGGAGTACGGGAGGCCCTTCTGTGAAAGTCAGTACTCTTGAATCTTCGGACACCAGCAAACCTAGCTGGACAAGCGGCGCGGCTCTTACCGTGACGAATGCTTCTTCCACAGCGTTGACATTGAACTGGCCTGATGCAAACGATAACATAGGAGTCACCGGATATAAAGTCTATCAGAACGGAAATCTTCTGAAAACCTTAAATGCTGATCAAAACGAAACGCAAATAACGGGTCTGACCGCAGATACCGAGTATACGTTTTCGGTCAAAGCCGGAGATGCTGCAGGAAACTGGAGCGACAGTTTGACAAAGATCTACAAGACTCTGATATAAAATATTGACATAGCATAGAGCGGCCTCAGAACGAAGCATATTCGACTGAGGCCGCTTTTGTTTTGCTTAAAATAAATAAGAAAGGGCAAACAGCAAGGCCTGCTTGCAATTCACCGTACCTCGTCCACGGCGCTGCTTATTGAAAGGGGATATATCGATAAACGATAAAAGAATATTGACAAACGATAATATCGATCTTATAATTTAAATGAAATCTGAAAAAAGAGAGGAAGATCAGTTATGTGGAATCCAAGCAAATCAGTTGTTTTATCCTCCGTATGTACAAAGCCCATGATTGCGTCGGTCATACTCTTTGCATTTACCGCCCCAATGCTTTTTCCAAAAACTCTTGAGTTAACGGGGAAAACCTCGGCCATTAC
>CAZKCB010000079.1:0-8405 GCA_964550965.1 uncultured Oscillospiraceae bacterium | reverse complement strand
TCCCTGGTGGGAGTAACCACAAGACTTTGAACATGATCCTGTCCTTTTGCAAGGACGATCGGGGCCGGATCCTTGTCGATATCATATTTCAAAGCAACTGCATAGTGTGTCGGGTTTCGGACAACTACATCCGCATGCTGCACCTGCTGGATCATTCGATTCATGCTGATTTTTCTTTGTTTTTCTCTGATACGGCCCTTTATGAACGGGTCGCCTTCCGTCATTTTGTATTCATCTTTGATTTCCTGTTTTGTCATACGGAGTTTCTTTTCATATTCATACTTTTGGTATGCATAATCGAAAATAGCGACTCCGGCAAAAATGATACAGATCTTATAAACCATTCCCATGATTTCATCTTGCATGAAGCGGAGGGCTTCTGCTATTTCGGAATTGATCGTATCAGGAACGATGACCAAAAGACCCTGCATGCCCGAATATATTATGTATAAGATCACAAAGACCTTGATCAGAGATTTTACCAGTTGGACCGTTGAACGAAGGGATATCATTCGTTTGATGCCTTGTAAAAAGCTGATCCGATTATATTTGAATTTCAAAAGATCACTTGAAAACAGAAATTGTGTCTGTGCACCTGTCACCACAAATGCTACGATCGCAAGGATCACAAGGATCGGAAGCGCGGAAAGCGTAAAAACCCACGTTGCATCTTTGAATATGTTGAGTACCTCAGGAATCGTCAGGCCATAAAGCATCTGCATCCGTTCCATCTGACCAACATAAAGTGCTTTTAGCTGGTGGCTTATTATTGGGATAAACTTGGTGATCATGATAAATGCAACCAGGATCATAGCCACACTGACAAGGTCTTTGCTTTGAAATGCATTTCCTTTTTTTCGCTCATCCCTGCGCTTTTTAGGGGTTGCTTTTTCTGTCTTGTTGGATTCAGCCAAGTTTGTTAGTGCTCCTTCTACATCGTTCCTGTGCCGCTAAAATACAGCAGCACTTCTTCCACCCTTTCCAGCATCACATAATTCAGTTTTGACAGATATTTTACAAGGATCGGAATGATCGTAAAAAGCACAATGATCCCGATGCCAAGCTTTAACTGCAAATTGATTACAAATACGTTGATGTTCGGAACCACTCTCATCATGATGCCGACTGCTACTTCGATCGTGATTTCAACGATCATGATCGGCAAAGTAAGCTGGATCGCATAAACCAGAATGTAAGCAAACAAATCAATGATGTATATCCCGATTTTGGGATCGATGGCTTGATATCCGATCGGTATAACGTCAAAGGATTTCACAGCGATGGCCAGTAAATTCATATGGCTGTTTGTGATAAAAAACAACATGGTGAACATGATAGTGATCAGATTACCGCTGAACGATATCTGGGAGTTGCTCGAAGGATCATACATGGATCCCATCGACATGCCCATCTGCATATCAAGCTGCTCACCGCCGATATGGAATATACCGAGAAACAGCTGAACGACAAACCCCATTGCGTATCCGACGGCAAACTCTTTGAGCATGATCAACGCAATTTCTATTGTAGTGTAGTCGATCACCAAAACATTTTGGAACTCAAAAGCCACATTGTAGGCAATGCCGAGAGCAAGTCCGGCCTTTACGATACCCGGTATGGTTCGCCGCCCGAGGATCGGGTTAAAGACGATGACGCCTGTCGTCCTGCAAAGTACGATCATAAGAACCATCAGGCTGTTTACATTCAACATGGCTGGCGGCTCCTGTCTGTTTTTTGTTTGCCAAGCACAAAGAACATCATATTGTCGTTGCTATAAATTCAAAAATTCGGTGTATAAGATCGACCATCTCCTGCAGCATCCAGGCTCCTGTAACGATCAGAGTCAAACCAATGGCAATCAGCTTAGGAACAAAAGTCATCGTTTGCTCATTGATAGAAGTCGCCGCTTGTATGATCGAGATAAAAAGTCCAACGACGATACTTACGGCCAGGACAGGTGCTGCGACGATCAATCCCGTTATAATCGCGTCTCTGAAAATTTCCATAAGGTGCGAGGTATCCAAAGCGCTTCTCCTTTTCAGTTATAGGTCATGATCAGCGTCTTGACCAAAAGATCCCATCCATCTACAACAACAAAAAGCATGAGTTTAAAAGGCAGTGAGATCATAACCGGAGGGAGCATGATCATTCCCATCGACATCAATGTGCTCGAAACGATCATGTCAATGACCAGAAACGGGATATAAAGAAGAAATCCAATCAGGAAAGCTCGTTTCATTTCACTTGTTATGAAAGCCGGAACGATAACTGAAATAGGAATGTCTTTCCCTTCTAATTTTTCGATGCCCTGAGTTGGCGACAAGCTTTTATAAAGTTCCATTTCCTGGGTGCCGGTCTGCTTCAGCATAAACTCTTTGATCGGACCCGATGCTTCATCGAGGAACTGCTGCGTCGTTATAGTCCCTTCGTTGTATGGCTGAAGTGCCGTTTCATTGATGACCGTAAACACAGGTGCCATTATAAAAAAAGTAACGAAGAGCGCCAATCCAATCAAAACCTGATTTGGCGGGGTCTGTTGCAAGCCCAGTGCACTTCTCATAAACGAAAACACGATGATGATCCTGGCAAAGCAGGTCATCATAAGAAGCAGGAATGGTGCCAGCGTAAGTACGGTCAGGACCATAATGATTTTGACAACATCAGAGCCTTCGCCATTGATCGCAATTCCCACAGGGTCCGCCCCGTAGGACTGGCATGTGGTCGAAACGATCAACGCGGAAAGCAAGATCGCTAAAGATAAAAGTCGAGCCGAGAAAAACGGCTTTTTCGCTGCATTATTAGAGGTGCTGCTCATGGTTGCCGTCCTTTTTTATTATCGTTTTCAATAAAGATTTAAAATTGCCGACCTGGCTTTCAGGGGTCGGTTGATAATCGATCGGAGTATCCAATTTCAGCATGATTTGAACCGTCTGTTCCGTAGCACCTACGACATACTGTGTACCTTCGATCTCGACAATCAACAGCGCACCGGATTTACTTACCATTTGTCGGTCAATTACTTTGATATGACTGCCTTTTGCCAAAGGTCCCATTCTGCGGGCATACCATTTACTGGCATAGTACGTTAGCAAAATGACACAAACAGCACCGACCAGTGTGAGCACCAGAGAGATTATATCCCCTATCAATGGCTCTGTCCTCCTACGCTTCTCCGAGAATCCCTTTAACTGTCTGGATCAGGCGATCCGGTTTAAACGGCTTTACAATGAAATCCATGGCGCCAAGCTTGATAGCTTCAACGACCATACCTTCTTGTCCCATCGCAGAGCACATAACGACCTTGACCTGCTGATCCATCTTCTTGATCTCGCGCAAAGCCTGGATCCCATCCATCTTGGGCATGGTAATGTCGAGAATAACAAGATCCGGTTTCCCCTCCAGGTATTTAGCGACAGCGTCCTCCCCGTCACCTGCTTCCATGAAGTCGGTATAGCCGGCTTTTTTCAAGTTATCCTTGACCATCATCCTCATGAATGCCGCGTCATCCACAATCAAAATTTTGTACATACCTTGTGTTCCTTTCTTACTTGCAATTATAGGCTTTGCTTATAGCTTGGCGTCATTTCCGCCGTCTTTTTTTACGATTTCGGTGACTCTTACGCTATAGTTGTCATCGACTACAACGACATCTCCGCGAGCAATCAATTTTCCGTTTGCCAGTATATCAACATGATCACCGGCCTGTCTGTCAAGTTCTACAATGTTTCCAAGGGTGAGTTCGGCAATGTCCTTGATCTTCTTTTTTGTGCGCCCGAGTTCAACGCTGATCTGGATCGGTACAGCCATGATCAAATCTAGATTGTTTGGATCGATCCCGGCTGCTTCGAGGACATCTGCTGTCCTTAAAGGTTTATAATTATATGGACTGACCTGAACCTGCTCGCGAATCGGCGTTTCCATTTGGTAATAACGCGGATCCGGCATCTGCTGCATCGGTGAAGACTGTTGCTGCATCATCTGCGGGGCAGCTTGCATGGGCTGCTGCGGCGGCTGGGCATACATCGGTTCCGGTGCCTGCTGTTGTTGCATCTGCTGTTGTTGCATCTGCTGTGGCGGCGCATATGCCGCTTCCACAAATGGTTCAGACGTTAGAGGAGCTACCGGCTGGGGACCGCTTAGCTGCACGGGTGGAGGTGCAGGTGCATCTTCAACTTCAATTGCCCCAAGAGACGTTTTTACCATCTCTCTTACAAGGGTCGGTTCCATTGCACAGATGAATTCACTTTGTACGATGTCATCTACGATGAAATTGAATTTTATACTGACAACGATATCACTTGTTATTGAAAAAATTTCTCTTACGCTTATCGCGTTCGCCACATCAAGGATCTCCGGCGGAGAAATATTGACGATCGTTCCTAAAAACGAAGCAAGTGCGCCTGCGGCCGAACCCATCATCTGGTTCATTATCTCACATACAGCGCTCATGCTGATCTCATCGAATTCGAGTTCGTCAGTGGGTTCCATGGACAAGAGATGCCGCAATATCTTTTTAAGATCGTCTTCCCTTAGTAAAAGTACATTCGCGCCGTCTATACCCTCAACATATTTGATCAAAACACCTATGACCGGTTCCAAGTAGGAAAACTCAAATTCTTCGATGGGCATCAGTTCAGTCCGGGGAGTCGTAATGCTGACTTTTTTATCTAATATGGTCGACATAGCGGTTGCAGCCGAGCCCATACTGATGTTCATGACTTCTCCGATTACGTCAATCTCCATTTCTGTCAGCTGTCCGCCCATTGCCTCTAAATCAGACATTCGCAGGGTCACTTCCTCTCTTCATTGTTTCTCTGATTGCTATGGCCCTATTCTTTTTCAAGGCCCCCATTTCCCCCTTAAACCAGGGAGTCTCTTCCACATACAAGTCTACCAGTGCATTTGCAGGTTTATATAACTTAATGATATCACCCACCTCAAGGTTGATCAGTTCATGCGATAAAAGTTCCACCTTGCCTAAAACTCCGCGAAGCTGAAGTTCTGTTTCATCGATGGCTTTTAAGATATCTGCTTTCCTTTGTGCTTCTGTCAATTGGTCTGTTTTACGAAGATTTCTTTTTGTCTGTGCACTTTTCTTTTTAAATAATACATCCAGCGTCACAGCAGGGATACAAATATTTATTTTCCCTTGTGTCTCGTTGACCAGAATGTTCATTACAACGATGACGACATTTTCATCGGGACCGATGCCCTGCAGTATCCTGGAGTTTGTTTCCATCTTGGTCAGCCTTGGTGCGATCTCAAGATAATCAAGCCATACGTTTTTCATCAGGACTACAATGCCCTTAAAAAAATATTCCAAAATACCCAGTTCTATCTCCGTGTATTCGCGATCTGTCCCCAAGGGCAAGCCCGAACCGCCTAAAAGTCGGTCTATGCTCGCATATCCTATATCCTTTGATATATCCATAATGACAAGGTCTTCTTCTTCCGAGTCATTTACATCAAAGTCGATCAAACCGATCAATACCGAATCAGGAAGGGCATTGCTGAACTCGTAATAATGCTGTTCTTCGATCTCAACGATCTCAACATGGGTATAAGTTTGAAGAACACCCGTAATATGTGACGACAGCAATCTTGCATAGTTCTCATATATACTGAATAACAGTTTGAGTTGTTCTCTCGTAAAAAGCTTAGGACTTCTGAAATCGTAGTTTTTGATTTTTTTACCCGTATCGGTAACTAAGCTTTCCACGACCTCTTCGGGTGCAGCTTCCTCTGCCGCACCGCCGATCAGGCTGTTTAAAAGACTGTCTATTTGACTTTGAGACAGAATTTCCGGCATACTACTCTCTCCTATCCGTTTCTATTCCGTTTCAGCCGCAGCCGGCTGTCCCGGATTCTTGATTTCGTCGATCTCCTGCTGGACCATATCTGTTTTTGAGATCAATATCTCTACACGCCTGTTTTTTGCGCGGTTCTCTTCTGTATCATTGGGTGCTACCGGTCGATATCTTCCGTATCCCACTGCATAAAGCTTTGAAGGATCCTTAATATAGTAAGTTTCTATGTATTTTAAAACTGCATTTGCTCTTTCGGTCGACAGATCTCGGTCGCTGACAGTGCTGGTTCCGATTCCCGATTCCGCGGTATGACCATCGATGCGGATCATCTGGACATATGTCTCAACTTTTGCGAGAGCCGGCCCGACCTCATCAAGGATATCCACCCCGCCCTTTTTCAAAACAGCTTTGTCCGGTTGGAAGAAAAGATTCGAGGTAAACCGAACGTATACCATGTTTTTCCCTTTTGCTACTTCGACCGAATCGGAAAGACCGTTTTGTTCGACATATTGGGAAAGATACTCATACAAGCCATCAAGACCTTTGATTTCATCGAGTGCAACGTTCTGAGCGCCGAGTCCGGAGTCATCACCGCCCTGTGTTCCCTTGTCCTGCTGCATCAGCTGCTCCAGCGTATCAGGATCCGTTGAGAACGCTCTGACGAGCATTTTATATTTTTCCTGATCGATCGAGGACATCGCGTACAATAAAACAAAAAAAACCAGAATCAGGGTGATCATATCAGCATAAGTATTTAACCATGCATCTTTATTGATTGTGCTTGCTTTTCTTTCTCGCATCGTGCTGGTTCCTCACTCTGTCGATCTCTGTCACTGCTATCTTTTTTTATTCTTAGCCTTTTGTTTATCTCCTCCACGCTTTAGCGCTTCTTCGGATTCTGTTTGCTCGCGCCGCACCGGTCTTCTGCCTTTCAAGTCTTTTGTATCGATAAAGTTCATCAGTTTTTCCTGTATAAACTTTGGATTTTCGCCTTCTTTTATTGATATGACGCCTTGAATGATCAATTCCTTAAGCAGCATCTCTTTTTCCTGTGCAAGTTCCAATTTATTTGCAACAGGAAGGAAAAAACAGTTTGCGAGGATCGATCCATAAAACGTCGTGATCAAAGCTACTGACATGTTGATTCCGAGAACCTCCGGCCCGTCATCCAAATTCATGGATTTAAGCATATTGACAAGCCCGATCAAGGTCCCGATCATTCCGAAAGCAGGAGCGAGAGCTGCACCTTGCATGTAGATCCTTCTCTCATCCTCATTTCTTTTGGAAATATAGTAAAGTTTTTGTTCAAACCATTCTTTTAATTTATCCGGTTCGATCGCATCTACGATCAGAAGCACGCTTTCTTTTAAAAATTCATCCTGAAAAGTAAGTGCTTTTTCCTCAAGTGCCAAAAGACCTCTTTTTCTTGCTTCCCTTGATAACTCGGTTATGATGCCCACATACTCATAAGGATCTTTGGTATCTTTACTGATGATGATTTTTATATGATTCGGGATCGTCCTGAACATGTCCAGAGGAAATGCCACAAGCATAGCAAACGCAGTTCCTCCGACAACAATAAAAATGCTGGTTGCGTCTACAAAATTCATCAGCAGGTCAAAATTCAAACCTCCACTGCTGAATGAAATTCCGAAAATCATAGCTCCGATTACGCCTATCATGCCCAAAATCGTCGTTAATTCCATAACCGTTTACTTCCTGTCATTTTACTTATCCCCGGTAAAAGCTTCTTTTAAAAGCAATCACCTTTTCGATGACTTCTGCAGAACTCTCTGCAACAACAAAATGCTTCCCGTTTACAAGTCTTATCGTAGTGTCCGGCCGTTCCTCTATGATCTCGATCAGGTCACAGTTCAACACGAACGTTTCGTTTCTATTTTTGTCAAGTTTCGTCAATGTTATCATTGCAGCCTCCTGCTCGCTCGGGGGCCCCAAAGTGTTTTAATACACTATTCCCCGATAAAGCACTATCGGGGAATAGTGTACCACAATTTGAAGCATCTTACCTTATTTTTTTACTTGAATTTGCTATTATCTCTTCATATTAACAAGTTCTTCAAGTATCGAGTCAGATACGGTGATCATTCTGGTATTGGCCTGGAAGCCTCTCTGTGTTGTGATCATCTCGGTGAATTGCTCCGACAAGTCGACATTGGACATTTCCAAAGCGCCAGATACCAGGGAACCGGTTCCGGAATCACCCGGGACAGTTGCAATTGCAGCCCCTGAGTTGGCAGATTCAAGATAGTACCCGGAGCCGGACTGTGTCAGTCCATTGTTGTTTGTAAATTTACTGATTGCGATCTGCCCGATTTTTTCCAGGCTGCTGTCTCCGGCTCCAACAGAACCGATCGTCGTATTTTGCTGATCTGCCAGTACTCCAAGCTTCGTCCCATCGACGGTAAAGGAAAAGTCTCCTACCTTGATCGTATCAGCAGTCGTTGTCGGAGCGTAGTCATCGACAGTCAGGATCACTGTTTCACCTGCCTTATTGAAGGTAGTAAAGGTAAGATCCATGGTCGCAGCAGTTACGGTCCCAAGAGAAAGCTTTGTTCCTTCTACTGTCGGCATCGTGAT
>CAZKCB010000078.1:0-8415 GCA_964550965.1 uncultured Oscillospiraceae bacterium | reverse complement strand
ATCATCGATCCCGAGTTCAAAACCAAACAATTTATCATATTCTTCGCCGCGTGCTGAAAGCATGAGGATCGGAGTGTCTGAGAATTTCCGGATTTCCTTGCAGGTGCTGAAACCATCTATCTTGGGCATCATGATATCCATGATGATCAAATCGAATGCAGTTTCTTTGCACAAGGCGAGAGCTTCCATCCCGTCACCTGCTTCAAAGACCTCATAACCGTTAAATTCCGCGTATTCTTTTATGACCTCTCTTATTTTTTGTTCGTCGTCTGCAATCAGAAGTTTATCCATGATCATTCCTCCTTTTCCCATAGCTTACCTTTAAATTATGTCGATTAGGTGTTCTTTCAATGGTAGTGTTCTGAAACCTTAAAAAAATCTATAATTCGCGGGTCATGATCCGCTTGAGAGATGCGAATCGGGGGAGGCCATCTATCGTAGGACGCACAAGCTCTCCCTGGATCAGCGGCAGTGCATAATCAACGTAGGCATCTAAAAGACCGTTGCCCGCAGAATTTATCCAATCCCGGGGGATAGGTTTTTCAAGATTTGCAACTTCGAGCAGATCTACCAGGGCGGTCGAACAGCTGTAAGGACCTTCAGCGGAGCGAACAAAAGCTAACATTTTGTCGCTGATCCCAGATTCTGCGGCTTCGAAAGCTGCTTTCCCGGCAAGATAGGATTCTTCGATATCTGTAGCTGACGCGATGTGTGATGCACAGCGCTGGAGGAGACTGAGCTCGATCCCCCGCACTTTTGCGTCAAGCTTTGCTTTCGCAAAATTGGCAAGGCTTCCGGCCAGGCCGCCCATACGCGCATGACCAAAAGCATCTCTGTCTTTGGAGGTATCCGAAAAATAAGAGGATATGAAAGTCCCGTTTTTATCTTTTATCCCTTCTGAAACAGCAACAAAAACATCGCCGTTTCGATCATAGATCCTTGAAATATCAGAAATATAATCTGCGAGGTCAAAAGGAACTTCCGGAAGATAGATAAGATCGGGTCCTCCGCCATGCCGTGCTGCTAAAGAAGATGCTGCGGCAAGCCAACCTGAATTTCGCCCCATGATCTCGAGAACCGTGATCGAGCCGGTATCATAAACTTTGGCATCCCGTGATACTTCCATGCAAGTTGTCGCAACGTATTTTGCAGCACTCCCGAAACCGGGACAATGATCTGTTATGGCAATATCGTTATCGATCGTTTTCGGGATGCCGATCACCTTACATTCATAGTTGTTCTTTGAGAGATAGGTGCTGATCTTGCTGCAGGTATCCATCGAGTCGTTGCCGCCATTATAAAAGAAATAGCGGACGTTATATTTTGCAAATATATCATGGATCCGTCTGTAGTCGGTGTCATCGACAAGAAAATCTGCAAGTTTGTAGCGGCAGGAACCAAGGACAGAAGCCGGCGTAAAACGCATATAGCTCAATTCTTCGGGATCTTCGAGACTCAGATCGTAGATCCTGTCATTTAGGATGCCTTTGATCCCATTCGCTGCACCATAGATTTTGCTTACATTTTTAGAATGCATCGCTGCTTCGATACAACCAAGAGCACTTGCGTTCAGTGCTGATGTAGGTCCTCCTGATTGGGCGATCAAACATGCTCCGACTGATTTCATTGAGATACCCCCTACCTTATAAATACTCATCTGTATGACTGATATAATATAAATAGAAAGCCAAAATTAAAAAGAAATGGTTAAACTAAAGCATATCATTTTTTGATAAAATTGACAATACTCCGCAATGCGGGAAGCTTGAAATGCCATTTGAAATTGTATTATATAAATGTTGACATGCAATATCGTGTGTGATACACTAAAAAATTGTTTTCTTGACAGATGCCGTACAGATAGATTATACTAAAAAATAGACTGGAGGCATTTACGATGTTCATTGTTGGTGATAAAATTGTATATCCTATGCACGGCGCTGGAATTATTGAAGACATCGAAGAGAAAAAAATACTGGGGGAAACAAGACAGTATTATATTCTTCGAGTGCCCTGTGGTGATATGAAGATCATGATCCCTGTCGGTGCCGCGAATGAAATCGGCATCAGGGATATCGTTGGTGGTGAGCGGCTTTCCTCCGTCTGCCGGTTGCTTGCTGAGTCCTCGACCGATATGCCGGATAATTGGAATCGAAGATATCGCGAGAATATGGAAAAGCTGAAGAGCGGTGTCATCGAAAATGTCGCTGAGGTGGTTCGAAACCTTCTTCGCGTCGATCGGGTAAAAAAACTTTCGACCGGAGAAAAGAAGATGCTCGCAAATGCGAAGCAGATCTTGATCAGCGAGATGATCCTTTCGGGCGACATGACAAATGACGAGGCTGAGGAGCTCATAGAGAAGACAGTATAGAAATAAATTTCATAAAAGAAAACAAAAAAAGGAGGTGGCAGGATGATTCAAAAACTCTTCAGAGCTATATTTACTCTCTGCGGAGCTCTTTTCGGGTATGGTGTATCTGTTTTATTCCGGGACTTGATCGTTGAAACCAATCTGGGTGAGATCTTGACCTTGGATGCAATTGACAGGAGCGTATTCAGCGCTGCTGCAGCAATCATTTTTGCTTTTCTGTTTTTTTTAATCGCACCATCGATCGGGAATCATAGCAAAAGAGTTGTAAGAGAGTTTGAGTCGGATTTACAGAAGGTTCCTTCTACGGAATTCGTGTCCGGTATTTTTGGCTTGATTTCAGGTGTGTTCCTTGCGTTCCTGATCAGTCAGCTGTATACAGGGATACAGATCCCCTATATCGGCATGGTTCTTTCCCTTTTGACCTATATTCTTTTGGGTTACCTTGGTGTCAGTATTGCAACAAAACGCGGCAAAGACATTATCAACACGCTTTCGAGCGCTAAAAAGGCTCCTGCAACAAAAGGAAAAGGAAAAACCGGAGATGCGACACCAAAGATCCTCGATACAAGTGTTATTATTGACGGACGGATCGCAGATATCATGAAAACAGGCTTTATAGAAGGAAACATTGTGATCCCCGAGTTTGTACTTGTTGAGCTTCGGCACATTGCCGATTGTTCGGACAACCTGAAACGGAACAGGGGGCGCAGAGGTCTTGATGTACTCAATCGCATTCAAACCGAATACGGTATTGAAATCTACAATACTGACGGAGATAAATCCCTTGAGGAGATCCCGGAGGTCGATGTAAAACTCTTGAAGCTTGCACAGATGATATCCGGAAAAGTTGTGACCAATGACTTCAACCTGAATAAGGTTGCGCTGATCAAAGGCGTCGAAGTTCTTAATATCAACGAACTTGCGAATGCTTTAAAACCGGTGGTCCTTCCGGGAGAAGATATGCAGCTCTTTCTAGTAAAAGAGGGCAAGGAAAACAACCAGGGTGTAGCATATCTCGATGATGGAACCATGATCGTTGTCGAGGATGGCAAGCGGTATATCGGGGAGACCATATCGGTCACAGTAACAAGTGTGCTTCAGACCGCTGCCGGAAGAATGATCTTTGCAAAACCCAAAAAGGGGAAATAGCGATGTATCAGGACAATAAAATAATCGTCATAATTGCCGCTGCCGGTTCTGGAAAAAGAATGGGAAGCGGCATTTCCAAACAGTATATCGAAATTGACGGGGAGATGGTCGTCGAAAAGACGCTTAAAGTTTTTTGCCGACACCCCTATATTGATGAAATTTGTTTGACTGTAAAAGAAGAAGATTTGGAATTCTGTAAAGCCCGGTGGCTTTCTGCACCGGGCTTTGAGAAACTTACGGCGGTCATTCCCGGCGGCGAGGAAAGACAAGATACCGTTGCGCTTGCACTTACTATGATCGCAGAGGGAGCGAAACCCGAAATCGTTCTTGTTCACGATGGCGCCAGGCCTTTTGTTTCTGCCGAAGCAATCAGCCGCTTGACGGAAGCGGCGGTCACCTACCATGCAGCTGCGCTGGCAGTCCCCGTGAAAGATACGATCAAGAAAGCGCAGGGTGAATTTTTTATAGAGACACCGGAGCGAAAAACCCTTTTTGCAGTACAGACACCCCAGGGATTTGCATTTGAACTATTGCAGAGGGCGTATCAAAAAGCCGCGGAGGATCGATTCTTCGGGACAGATGACGCTCAGCTGGTCGAACACCTTGGAGAAAAGGTAAGGCTCGTAATGGGAGACTACAGCAATAAAAAAATCACGACAAGAGAAGACCTTGGCGAGACGAGGGAATGGAGAACCGGAACCGGCTTTGATGTGCATGCGTTTGCAGAAAATCGCAGACTGGTGCTCGGAGGGGTCGAGATCCCTTTCGACAGAGGCCTTTTGGGACATTCTGACGCCGATGTACTGACTCATGCTGTTATGGATGCACTTCTTGGAGCCTGCAGCCTTGAGGATATCGGATTTCATTTTTCGGATAAGGATCCAAAGTATAAAGATATCGATAGCCTCGAACTTCTCTCTCAGGTAAGAAAATTGATCGAGGAAGCAGGCTTTCACATCGGAAATGTTGATGTTACGCTGATCGGTGAAAAACCAAAGATCGCAGCATATAAAAAGCAAATGCGGGAAAATCTTGCCGCACATTTGCAGGTAGGCACAGAAAGAATAAACGTAAAGGGCACAACAACAGAAAAACTTGGTTTTTGCGGCAGAGAGGAAGGCCTTTCTGCTATGGCTTCTGCAAGTGTGTTCCGCGATAACAAAAACCTGTCAAACAATTAAAGGAAGGAAGAAAATCACCAAT
This sequence comes from uncultured Oscillospiraceae bacterium, assembly GCA_964550965.1. GTDB lineage: Bacteria > Bacillota > Clostridia > Peptostreptococcales > Anaerovoracaceae > STD2-154. The sequence continues at coordinate 3,692 of CAZKCB010000078.1, read as the reverse complement.
GAGAATGTCGAAAATGTATTTGAAAACGCTTCGAGAGGTACCGGCTGAAGCTGAGATCCCAAGCCACATCTGGCTGCTTCGTGCAGGTATGATACGAAAACTCGTATCGGGAGTTTACGGATTTATGCCAATGGGCAGAAAAGTCCTGATGAAGATAGAAGATATCATCAGAGATGAGATGGATCAAAAAGGCGGACAGGAAATCCTGATGTCTGCGATCCAACCCGCCGAGCTTTGGCAGGAATCCGGGAGATGGTATGCTTACGGACCTGAAATGTGGCGTCTGAAAGACAGAAACGAAAGAGAGTTCTGCCTCGGACCGACACACGAAGAAATTTTTACTGATATCGTAAGAAACGAAGTGGATTCTTATCGCCAGCTTCCACTCAATCTATATCAGATCCAGACAAAGTACAGAGATGAAAAAAGACCTCGCTTTGGATTGATGCGAAGCAGAGAATTTATAATGAAAGATGCATATTCCTTTGACAGGGATTGGGAAAGCCTCGATAAGACCTATGAACAAATGTATGAGGCTTATACAGAGATATTTAATCGCTGCGGCCTTACTTTCCGTGCGGTAGAAGCGGATAATGGCGCGATCGGCGGAACCGGCTCACATGAATTTTGTGCCCTCTCCGAATACGGCGAAAGCGAGATCGCTTATTGCGAAGCCTGCACCATGGCGGCAACAAGAGAGCAGGCTCCCTGCAAAGATGTTGCGGCGGCTCCGGTAGAGCTGCTTGAGATGGAAGAGGTCCTGACTCCCGGAACAAAAACGATCGCGGATGTCGCTGCGTTTTTAGGTCTCACGGAAGACCAGACTATGAAAGCTTTGCTTTTTGAAGTGTTTGAGCAGGAATACAAATACGTTGCCGCTTTTGTCAGAGGCGACAGGGAACTCAATATGACCAAGCTTGTCAATGCGCTTGGAATTCCGGAACATGCGATCGAATTTGCCGATGAAAGCCGCATGGGAGAGGAAACGGGAGCTGTTGGAGGATTTACGGGGCCGACAGGACTGAGGAATTGTAAAATCGTTGTTGACAGCGAACTTGTTGAAGCAAAGAATCTCTGCGCAGGAGCATGCAAGACGGATCATCATATCAAAAACGTAAACTACGGAAGAGATTACAAGGGCGACATCGTAACGGATATCAAACTGATCCAGACCGGCGACCCCTGCCCCTGTTGCGGCGCTCCCATCAAGCTTACGCGAGGCATCGAAGTCGGACAGGTATTCAAACTCGGGACAAAATACAGCGAATCCATGCACGCATATTATAAGGATGAAAATATGCAGGAACATCCGATGATCATGGGATGTTACGGTATCGGCGTATCACGTACGCTTGCGGCGGTCGTTGAGCAGAACCATGATGACAACGGCATTATCTGGCCGATGTCGATTGCGCCTTATCATGCGATCGTTACGATCGTGAATCCTCGCGAAGCAGAACAGGTTTCTTTGGGAGAAGAAATTTATAAGAACCTTCGAAAAGCCGGAGTCGACGTTCTTCTTGATGACAGAGACGAAAGACCCGGAGTTAAATTCAAGGATGCGGATCTCATCGGGATCCCCGTCCGGATCACTGTCGGGAAACGAGCGGCGGAAGGCACCGTCGAATATAAACTCAGGACAGAGTCGGAAAATACCTTATTCTCTGCTTCTGAAGCAACGGCGGCTGTGATTGCTCTTGTCAGCGAGGTACGATAAAGGCGGAAAACGATGAAGAAGCTTTGGAGCTTGTTCCTGACCTTTCTCAAAATAGGAACTGTCACATTCGGCGGTGGCTATGCTATGATTCCTGCGCTTCGGCATGAAGTCGTGAGTGTAAAAGGCTGGATGAACGAAGAGGAAATAACAGACTGCATTGCGATCTGTCAATCACTTCCGGGAGCGCTCATCGTAAATGCTGCGGTATATATAGGAAAGAAAGTAAGCGGGATTGCAGGTTCTATCGCCGCGTCCCTCGGAATGGTGCTTCCTGCTTTTTTCTCGATCCTGCTGATCCTTATTTTCCTCGGGCAGTTTCAGGGGAATATCTATGTGGCCGGTGCGCTCGAAGGGATCAAAGCGGTATCCGTCGCACTGATTGCTGTAACTGCCTGGCAAATTGCCAGAAATACAGCAAAAGGGATCTTTGGGATCGCCATTGCGGCAGCTTCCTTTATACTGGTTGCTTTTTTTCAGGCGAGTGCCGTGTTTGCGATCATTACAAGCGGGCTTTTAGGTTATTTCGAATATAAATATCAAATGAAGAAAAGGAGTGGGCGATCATGATGGCTTTGCTCAAACTTTTCCTTATTTTCTTTCGAATCGGGATCTTTGGTTTTGGAGGAGGCTATGCAATGCTTCCTCTGATTTATCAGGCGGCTCAAAACTTTGGACTTATGAGCGAGGGCCAGTTTGCAGAGCTTGTTGCTTTATCTCAGGTGACTCCAGGACCGATTGCGATCAACGCGGCCACTTATGTGGGATACCAGTATGCGGGAATTGCCGGTGCAGCATTTGCAACCCTCGGAGTGGTATTGCCTTCCTTTATATTGGTGCTGCTGATGCTTCGTTTCCTTAGCCGTTTTGGACAAAGCGAAGTGTTTTCAGGAATTCTTTCGGGAATAAGACCCGCAACGGCGGGGCTCCTTGGAGCGGCGGCAGTCCTTTTGGCACAGGAATCCATGCTTTTAGAACTGAAAGAAAGCCTTGTTCCCATCGCACTTTTTTTAGCAGCTATCATTCTGTTCGGAAAATTTAAAATGAATCCAATCGCATTGACGCTGCTTGGCGGGCTTTGCGGAGCGTTACTGATAAGGTAGGTGAAAGATTATGTGGGCTGGAGGCGTTCGGGTGGTGATTCCCGATGAGGAAGGTCGTATCCTGATGGTTTGTCAGGAACATGAAGGAAATAGGATCTGGATGCTTCCGGGAGGAGGCATCGAACAGGACGAAAATGCGGCCGAAGCTGCAGAACGCGAAGTTCTTGAAGAAACAGGCCTTCGTATATCGGTGAAAGACCTGCTTTGGCATATTGAGGAGGTTTCTCCTGCCCGAGGGCAGAGATTCGTAAATTTCTTTTTGGCGGACCTTCTTTCCGGAACCGCAAAACTCGGAATGGATCCTGAGTTTGAGGAAAAGGATCAGGTGCTGCGTGAATTGAGCTTTTTCTCTTGCGAGGAGATCGAAAAGCTTCCGCGTGTCTACCCTGCGTTTTTAAAAGAAGAGCTTCCGGCTCTTGGGAACGGCAAAAAGAACAATGTATTCAGGCTCAGAGAGAGCATCTGAAAATAAAAGCTACAGATTCGCTGAAGATAAAAACGGCGAGGAATAGAAAACATTTAGGAGGAAATGATGAACAAGATAGTAGTGATCGAAATGGAAAACGGCGATGTAATGAAAGCAGAACTTTACCCGGAAGTGGCACCGCTGACGGTTGCAAATTTTACGGAGCTTGTCGAGAAGGGGTTTTATGACGGATTGAACTTTCATCGCGTCATCCCCGGCTTTATGGTTCAAGGAGGGTGCCCTGACGGAACAGGAATGGGAGGACCCGGTCATACGATCACCGGAGAATTTTCCTCGAACGGTGTCAAAAATGACATCAAACATGAAAAAGGAGTTCTTTCCATGGCAAGAAGCATGTCCCCGAATTCTGCAGGGAGCCAATTCTTTATCATGGTAGCTGCGGCACCGC
>CAZKCB010000077.1:2286-8546 GCA_964550965.1 uncultured Oscillospiraceae bacterium | reverse complement strand
AAAAAATTCCCTTGCTTTTTCTCCAAACAACAGCGCTTCCTGTCTGTCCTTCTCACATACTTCGATCAATTTGTCAGTCAAAGCATCGATCGTGTCAGACTTTACGTAATAGATATAATCATCATATTCATCAGGCATTCCGTCTAACTTATAGGCTATGGCTGGCGTGCCGGAAGACAGATATTCGATTATTTTTGAAGGGAAGCTGTATTTGGTGAAGATCTCATTGTTTTGCCTGGGGTTAACAAGTACTGTTGCCTCTATCTGCAATTTCAATACGTCTTCCCATTCAAGCTTTCCTTTAAATATAATGCGATCATCATGCAGTGCTTCTTCGATGATCTCTTTCTCCGAATCTCCGCTGCCGCATAATACCAGCCTGTAATCACTGCCTTTTATCTGTTTGAACGCCTGCACTAAATTCATGACACCGTATCGGCGGTTCAATGTACCCGTATATAAAATCACTTTGTGCTTATCATCTTTTTCTGCGTCTATATTTTTGAACGCATCCGTTGAGATCCCTTCAACGACAACAAAATTATCGTTTCCCTTGATAAATTCTTTCATGTGCTTTGTTAAAAGAACATAGCAGTCGATAGATTTTGAGTTTTTTTCAATGATCCTGATTTCAATGCCCTTCAGGAAAGTATAAAGCAGCGACTTTTTGCTCTCGGTGTTCATATGCTGGGGGATATCCGGAACAATAACACACGTCCTGATACGAGGATCGATCTTTTTGATATAATCCATGCATTTTACTGATACTCCAAGCAACGCGTATCCGATAATGACTTTATCTTCGGGCTGCCCCTGCGCCCATTTTTTGAGGTAAGGTTTTAATGAATAGTATTTGAACAGATGTTTCCCTATGAAAAGATTCATAAAGCCCACGTTGATATCTTCGCCAGAATCACAATGATTGAACGGATATGTCTTTATGAAGAGGTCTTTATAATTCAAAGGATAAGAGCCGATGTAAAGAGAATTGATTATCCTTACAGGCTTCCTGCAATTTCTCTCAAATCCCTCGATCAGATTCCATTGCAAAGCATTTGCGGCACTTTCAACATACCCCAGAGATTTTTTGTATATTTCTTTTTCTTTATCTCTTGGGAAAAGCCCTCCAAGAAATACGATGTCTAAATTTGCGTCCATTTTTTCACTTCATCTCTCACATAGTCGACTCCCATCAGTTTGTTTTTTATCTGTTCCACATTCAATCTTTCTGTATTGTTTGAGGTATACTCCTCGGCTTCAGAGAAGCTTAAATTCCCAGTGGTAAAGTATTTATCGTAGTTGAGATCTCTTGTATCGGCAGGGACTCTGTAAAAATTCCCCATATCGATCGATATCGCATGTTCTTCTCTGGTAAGAAGCGTTTCCCAGGTTTTTTCACCATGGCGCGTCCCAATGACTTTTATCTCATTGTCGGCATTGAATAATTCCTTGATTGCCTGCGCAAGATCTTTGATGGTCGAAGCAGGTGATTTTTGCACCATGATATCCCCGGCTTTCGCATTCTGAAACGCAAACAGTACCAAATCGACCGCCTCATCGAGGCTCATTAAAAACCTTGTCATATTAGGATCTGTGACCGTCAATGGCTGTCCCTTCTTTATCTGATCGATAAACAAAGGGATAACGGAACCCCTTGATGCCATGACATTTCCGTAGCGAGTGCCGCAAATAACAGTTCGCTCAGCATCTATCGCCTTTGATTTTGCGACAAATACTTTTTCCATCATCGCTTTGGATATCCCCATTGCGTTGATCGGATAAGCAGCCTTGTCCGTTGAGAGACAAATCACCTTTTTCACGCCGCTTTCTACCGCTGCGGTAAGCACATTATCTGTCCCCAGGATATTGGTCTTCACGGCTTCAAGTGGGAAAAACTCGCAGGATGGAACCTGTTTGAGGGCAGCTGCACTAAAGATGTAATCTACACCATACATTGCATTTTTGATCGACTGAAGATCTCTTACATTCCCCAGATAAAACTTGATCTTATCGTTTTTATAGTATTTCCGCATGTCGTCCTGCTTTTTTTCATCACGTGAAAAAATGCGGATCTCGCCGATATCGCTATTTAAGAATCGTTTCAGAACAGCGTTTCCAAAGGATCCCGTACCTCCGGTAATGAGTAAAACTTTATCCTTAAACATATTCCTGACCCTCCAACATCTTTTTGATCATGTCGACATATCTTTTGGTACAATTCTCTGTTGTATATTTTTCGAGAAATATGCGTCTGCAGTTCACCCCCATTTGTTTGCGTTTTTCTTCGTTATCTCTGAGTTCTTTGATCGCATCGACTAGCTTATCGCTTTCTCCTACTTCCATAGAGTAGCCTGCATTGTTGTCAAGCAGATCTCCCGTGATATCAGAGTCCTTCCCGATGATTGCGATCACAGGTTTTCCAGCCATCATATAGCTGTATGTTTTACTCGGGACCCCTAGTCCGGTCAGACCCTCTGCCAGGCTCAGCACAAAACAATCGCTTATGTTGAGGGCATCCTGATAGTCCTGATCATGCAGGAATCCAAATAGTTTAACGTTCTTGAGATTCTCCTCTTTGACGATGTGCTCGAGAGTGCTCACCCTGCAGCCATGAACCGCAAAAAGAAACTGTATCGTATCATCGTCTTTGAGTTTTCGCATCGCTTCCACGATCGTATCGAGATCCTGGCAGAGGCCCATATTCCCAAAATAGGATATGACCAAAATGCCATTTTTATCGATCGACTTGAAAAGTTCATTTTTTAAGGAGTCTGCTTCGTCAGGCAATTGGCTGTTTTCATACCAATTCGGAATGATTTCGATCTGGGGCTCTGTTAATAAAGGTCTGTGCTCCAGCAAATAGGATTTCATTTCGTTCGATAATGCGACTACCTTGTTTACATGTTTGAAGACGATCTTATTGATCAGCTTCATGATTTTATCAAATGATCCGTTTTCAGAAATGCCGTTTGTGATATACGCCAATTCGGGATAAACATCGTAGCTTACAAAGACAACCTTTGTTCCAAAAAATTTATTGGAAAGAGCTGCGATCAGCGGCAGGACCGGCGGATTCGAGTATACGATGATCGATCTGTATTTTTTGAACTCGGCAAAATGCAGGGCCGTAACAAACGTAAAGGAAAAATAATTGATCAGCCTGCACACAAAATTCTTTCGGAGCAGTTGAAGGTATCTCAATCTTTTTATATTAATATTCTCATGCGTTTCATGCAGAGGCACGACATCTTTCAGATTGTATTCTTTAGGATAACCGCATAAAGCTTCTACACTGAGCCCCGCCCTGGCTAATGCAAGTGAAGTATCATAAGGGAGCGTAGCTGATGAAACAAATTCCGGGTAGAAATACTGGCATAAGAAAAGCACATCTTTCTTTTTGTCCATTGCATTCACTCTTCCTTCATTGTATATTCTGCTTCAAATGCTCTCTTATTGAACAAAATTCAAAACAATCAAAAAGCCGGTCGAGCTTCTGATAGGTGTTTCCCAAATTATAATAGTGTCTGAATCTGTGGCTGGCTTTTAAGCCGTTTACCCGCGGCTGGTTTTTATCTATCTCCCACGGATGTATATAGAATATGGCGTTTCCATTCTGTTCTATGGATAATTGATAAAGCTCTTTGTATTTAAAAAACGGTATCAGCCTGAAATAACCGCCGCCGCTGATCGGAAGCGTTTTTCCAAAATACCGCACCGTGGACAGCGGCACTTCAAAAATACCATTGTTTAATTTATAGATGTTTGATCCTTCGGCCTTGTGCACATTTTCCATATCCAAAACGCCGTATCTGTGGTTTGTTTTAAAATCGTAGAAACTGCTGTCATATAGAAAACCTTCTTCTTTCAGAATATCCGTCGCCGTATTTGTGATGGAAAAGCTTGGTGCACGATATCCGATCACCGGCATCTTCGTGAGTTCTTCCAAAAGCTTTTTTGATTTCCGGATATCCTCGCGAAACACCTCTGGATCGATTTCATTGATCAATTGATGCATAAATCCATGGGAAGCTATTTCATGGCCTTTTTCCGCGATCTCGCTCACAAGGGAAGGAAATCGTTCGGCGATCCATCCAAGGACAAAAAAAGTTGCTTTTGTATCATGTTTTTCAAACAGATCCAACAATCTATGCGTATTATTCACTACCCTAAGCTCACACTGGTCCCAATTACCCTGGATCACACTTTTTAAATTTTCGACCTGGAACCAGTCTTCAACATCTACCGTTAAAATATTCTTACTCATAAAGCACCATTATTTCTAAAACAAATAGATTTTCCTTGTTCTACTTGTATTCCCATTTTTACGGAGAATAAAAACAAATCAAAAAGATATTACGGCAGCATTTTATAATTGGTTCCCGTCGGATATCGTGATTGCCCCGTAATGATTCGATTGAACGAATTTCCATCTATAAACGTCGCCGCAAGATTTCCGCCGTCAACAACGATCGGTATCGACGCACCGTCACCATCAAATATATTATTTGTGATCCGAACATTCGTCGCATCCGGGTTATTTAAGACGATCCCGATCGACGTGGCGCCGAGTATCGTATTGTGATCGAATGTGATGCCTTCCATCGGATGGCTTTTGCCATAGACCCAGCCTGCTATTTCCAATCCCGTATAGTTAGAGTCCCTGACAGTATTATTGTGAATATTGATATTTGTAAGACTGCCTCCGGTTTCGCTCGCGACTACAATACCCTGATGAGTATTTTCTACGATATTTCCGTAGATTTCAATATTGTAGGAATGATATCCGGCTGCATCGACATAGATCCCCACGCCCGAGTTATATCCATCCATAATGGAGGGTTTGACGGTATTATTATAGATCTTCCCGTTTTTACTTCCGACCTTCGCATCGATGCCTTCCATATGAAGGTTACTTAAGGAGCAGTTTTTGACCTCGAAACTATCGACGTCGGCAAGCGTTATGCCTTCCTGCTCATGACCCAAATTCGGTTTGTAAACCGATACACCGTCAATGATGATATTGTAGGCATGATAAAAATGGACCCCGGAATTCTGTGTTTTATATGTAGTACAATTTTCGATTATAATATCGTGCGTGCCGTATTTGTTTATCGAATGTCCGATCCCGTGCCCCGGTGCGTTTGCAAGGCTCAATCCCTTCACTATAATGTAGGACTGCCCATTGATATTGAATAAGCACTGATAATACCCGCTGTGGTTTGTTCCGTCAATGATCGCCGTTTCACCGGGATAAGAGGCAAACGTAATATAGTTGACGCTGTTCCCTGAATTTTTCAGATCAACGACCTCATGGTAGGTTCCTTCCCTGATATAAACAGTATCTCCGGGTTTGACAGAATTTGCGGCCTTTTGTATCGTTCCCCATGGCCGATCTATTGTGCCGGGATTTGAATAATTGTCGCCTTCTGTCGAGACATAGAATGTCTGGCCATAGGTCTTCGAAGAATCTATGCTGATCTTGTTCCTCACACCATCCCAGGTAACTCCAAACCCGATCATTCCGGCGAGATCTCGAAGTTTGTAATAACTATAGCCGGCAATGTTATAGGTGGTCAAAATCGTTTTTTTGCCATTGAGATAGATTTTCGGGGTCGTCAAAAATGCCTGAGCGATCGAATCCTGACCTGACGAGGTGAGCTCCCCTCCTATCTGAGTGTATGGCTGACTTGAGAACAAAAGGATTTCATTGTTCGTTCCATCCCATATGACTTCAAATTGTTTATTGCTCCCATCCAGAGCCATTGCAAGGTCGCGAAGCTTGAAGTAATTGTAGCCATTTATATTGTACGCCTGAAATACGACCTCCTCGCCGTTTACAAGTACATTGGAGCTGGTAGGTGCGGCTTGGACGGATGTTGACGCAAAGGAAGATAAAGCACCAAAAATCAGGAGCAGCAATAAAGTGATTACAAAAATCGCAGTGAGCTTTTTCATGTTTTTCACCCTCGCAATTTATTTATTTAAAATATATACCATGCATTTTAAACATTCAATCTATTTTGAATATTCAGTTTTTATGATTCAATTAGGATTTTGCACTCGTTTTTACTTCTAAACAAAAAATAAGCCCCGGCAAATGCCGGGACTTATTCTTTGTTATGCATTTATTTAAGGCTTACAATTTAGAGACTGGCAGTGGTATTAGTGGAAAGCGTATAGTTTGTTCCTGTCGGATAAGCGGTTGCTCCGACGACTCGGTTGATGGTATTTCCATCGATCGTCGTATGCGCTGCATTTCC
>CAZKCB010000077.1:0-2186 GCA_964550965.1 uncultured Oscillospiraceae bacterium | reverse complement strand
AATGGATCCCTGAGTTCTGGGTGTTGTAGGTCGAGCAATTTTTGATGTTGATATAACCGTTATCGATCGTGTCACTGATGTCTCCGATGCCCTGTCCGGAGGAATTGATCACTCGTAATCCTGTCACATTGATGTAGGACATTCCGTTGATGTTGAATAAGGGATAGTAATAACCCGTGATGGAGGCTCCGTCGATCACGACGGTGTCACCGGGATAGTTTGCAAATGTGATATATGCGCTTTCCGTTCCCGAATTCTTCAGAGTGACACGTTCCGTGTAGGTTCCTGCTTTGATGTAGACGGTCATCCCTGCAGTCGCAACATTGGCTGCCTTCTGGATCGTTTTGAATGGGGCGTCGCTCGTTCCGGCATTGGAATCACTTCCTGCCGCCGATACATAGTAAGCAGTAACCGGAACCGGGGCCGGATCCGGTACTGGTGTTGGATCCGGTACTGGTGTCGGATCGGGAACCGGTGTTGGATCCGGTACTGGTGTCGGTTCGGCAACCGGGGTCGGATCTGCGCTAACTGCGGTTGCCGGCACGCTTACTATCATTTTCTGAGTGGCAATGCTGCTGCGTTTGCTTAAAGAAAAGGTTACGTCACCCGTGTTTTCCGTGCTTCCGTAAACAATGGAAGTTCCATTTATCTGCGAGCTGCTGGATGCGATTTTTTTTACCGTGACACCTTGTACCGCTCCGTTTACAATCGTCTGAGCCATCACTTGGATGTCAGTATCAACGCCTTCAACGGGTTTCAGAGTACCTGCATTCGCCAAGACGGTCTGGGCAGCCTTTACTATTCTTGCATCCGTAGTTCTTGATGCGGCTGAAGCTTCGGTAAGCGTCATCGACATAAAGAAGGTATTGATGATCAGCAATATAGATAGAAACAGCATCATGCTATGCTTCTTATTCATCCTTAGTGATTCTATTTTTCGTTGTTCCATATTAAGCATTTTAAGTTCCCCCCGCTTTGGTTTTTTGGTTTCGTTTTCTTTTCATATTTGTTTTCTAACGAGATTTCATCGCGGCACATTTTTTTTGGCAACACAAACTCCGTACGCACCACGAAAGGGATAGCGTGTGATTTTTGGGATGATTTGGTTAGAATTTTTTAGAACAAACAGACCTTCATAGAATTTTGACAGCGCAACGATTTTAATGCGATATTTGGGTTTTGACCCCTATCTTTTTAGAATTCTTTGTTTTGTCAATGAAAAAGTTAACACTCAAGACGGTTTTCCCACATAAAAACTTATCTTTCGGCGGCCAGGCTACCATCTGTTTTGCAGAAGGTCCTATGGCTTTGCGTCCTAACCTTTCGGATAGTTTGCTCTTATCGGTGATAAGTTATATTTGGAATCATGATAATCGTATCAGTGATTATAGTTTTTGTCAATAGCTTTTTAATGATAATTTTGGTATTCTCCAGTGGCTATTTTTTCCCACCAGTCACTATGTTCCAAGTACCACTTGACCGTCCTTTTTAGGCCCTCATCAAAAGGAACTGCTGCGCGCCATCCCAGTTCATTATGGATCTTTTGCGGGTCTATGGCATATCTCAAATCATGGCCTAATCTGTCCGTGACATATTGGATCAGCCCCTCTGATTTGCCTACTTGTTCAATGATTGCCTTTACAACTTCGATATTTGTCTTTTCGTTATGCCCGCCGATATTGTAAATCTCGCCGACAGTCCCATGTTCCACGATCATATCGATTGCCGCGCAGTGATCATCGACATACAGCCAATCTCTTACATTTTTTCCCGTTCCGTAAACCGGAAGTTCCTTATCTGCCAGAGCATTCAGGATCATAAGCGGGATCAGTTTTTCCGGGAATTGATACGGCCCATAGTTGTTGGAGCATCTTGAAATGGTCACCGGCAATTTATAGGTCCTGTAATAGGCCTGCACAAGGAGATCGGCCGAAGCCTTGGATGCGGAATACGGAGAGGAGGCACAAATCGGTGTATTTTCTGTAAATCCCAGATTGCTTCTGTCTAAAGGCAGATCACCATATACCTCATCGGTAGAAACCTGATGATAACGCTGCACTCCATATTTTTTGGACGCATCCATGAGTATCTGCGTGCCCAGGATATTGGTTCTGAGAAAAACCGTTGGGTCCTCTATCGATCGGTCTACATGGGACTCGGCTGCAAAATTGACGACAATGTCAAAC
>CAZKCB010000076.1:0-8612 GCA_964550965.1 uncultured Oscillospiraceae bacterium | reverse complement strand
CGATAAGTTCGGCGATGTCGCGCCTCGTGTAGGCGCGTGGATAGAAATCGAAGTTGCTTGACGGAACGAAGATTAGGACAAGTCGCGCCTCGTGTAGGCGCGTGGATTGAAATCAGAAAATGGAAGTATGGATGGCTGCGATAAAATGTCGCGCCTCGTGTAGGCGCGTGGATTGAAATCGAGATAGACCGGATGACTGCGGAACGCGATGCGGTCGCGCCTCGTGTAGGCGCGTGGATTGAAATCAGGTAGATTTGTGCCACAGAATCCATGAGCGCTTGTCGCGCCTCGTGTAGGCGCGTGGATTAAAATTACATGATGAAAGGCATTGAATTTGTCAACGGAAGAAGCATCTTCTGTGGGCGCATTTTGTATAATGTGGTTTCTCATTTTAAATTGAACTCAACAAATCTGCGAGAACTGCAATTTGAGCAGATGAAGAATTTACTTTAATTGGGATTAAGAATTTAGGTGCCGGAAAGCATGAACAATGGTAGAATAAAGTAAAACAGTTAAAAAAATGAGGTCAAAATGGGAAATACAAAAGCGAAAAGGATAATATTTATTGTTGCAGTTGTTTTTTTTGTGTTGCTGCTGATTCGATTTCTGTATTTTCCTGAAGCCGGAGCTGTTGGAAACGGAGTCCAGATTTTTTTTATGGGGATCGCTTTTGGGACAGCTGTTTACTATCTGATCAATTATGCCTTGGATCGAAAGAATAAAGTAGATGAATATCTCTTTTTATACAATGAAAAACTGACCGAAGTGGATCTTCTGAAGGATCAAGTGATGGAAGCAGAATATGCATTTTCGCAGGCACAGATCAGACCGCATTTTCTTTACAATGCACTCAATACGATAGTGAATGTTTGCGAAAATGATGGAAAAAAAGGTGGCAAATTGATTCTGGATCTTGCGATCTATCTGCAAAACAGTTTGATGTTCAATCAGTTAAATAAGATGACTACCGTCGAAAAGGAGATGGAATTCATAGATACCTACTTTAGGATCGAGGAAGCTCGTTTTGGTAACAAAATAAAGCTCCTGAAAGAAATCAAGGTAGGTCTGGATGAACGGATCCCGGTTTTCCTTTTGCAGCCTCTGGTTGAAAATGCAGTGCGGCATGGAATCACGAAAAAGACCGAAGGGGGAACTGTGACGCTCAAAATCAAACGGTTGGAAGAAGGTCTGTGCATCGAAGTTGAAGATGACGGAATAGGTATGGATGCAGTGACTTTGGAGTGTGTTTTTTCGAAGGATCAAGAAGGAGAATGCGTGGGTCTTCGCAATATAAACAATCGTTTAGAGTATTTGTACGGATGTGAGCTTTCCATTGTGAGCAGTGCAGAAAGCGGTACTTGTGTCAGAATCGTTATCCCTGAGAAATCCCTGTCCTGATTCTTTTAATATAGATGTAACTTGACTTAGCAGAGCCGGAAACATAGAATTGGAACGCAAGGATAAAAACACAGTTCTGGTCGGTAGTCCGGACGTGGCTTTTCGCTATCAGTAACCTGCCTCCTTAGGTTGTCCGTTCCTTGTGCATCAAAAAATGAGGAGGACAATATGGATCAGATCACAGCAAGGCTCACGGTTTTTTTCGAGGAGCCCTTTTGGGTTGCCGTTTATGAAAGAAACTGTGGCGGAAAACTCGAAGCGGGAAAGATCACATTCGGCACGGAACCCAAAGATTACGAAATCTACGCTTTTTTCATGGCGCAGCAAAATAGGATGGAATACGGTCCGCCGATTCCGGTCAAGAAAGAATCCGCTGCTCCCAGAAATCCCAAACGCAGACAAAGGGAAATCAGCCGAGCGTTAGGAGGATCAGGAGTAGGCACAAAAGCACAGCAGGCGCTGAAACTGAAGCAGGAAGAAAGCAAGACGGAAAGAAAGATCCTGAGCAAAAAAAGGAAAGACGATGAAAAAGACAGGCTTTTCGAATTAAAACAACAAAAACGAAAAGAGAAACATAAAGGCAGGTAATATGCAGGATTTTATTATTGAAATCATCAACCAGTTTGGGTATCTTGGGATACTGCTTTTGATCGCATTGGAAAATTTATTTCCTCCGATCCCTTCGGAGGTTATTTTGGCGTTTGCAGGTTTCATGACGACTTACTCAAATATGAATATACCTGGGGTTGTCTTAGCATCTACTGCGGGGTCTTTGATCGGTGCGGTAATGCTTTATGGGATAGGACGACTCCTTAGTCCTCAAAAATTGGAACGCCTTTTGGCAAGCCGCTGGGGGCGGGCGCTGCATTTTCGCAAAGAAGATGTCTCACGCGCCGTAAGCTGGTTTTCACGAAAAGGAAGCGCAACGGTGTTCTTTTGCCGCTTTATTCCGATCGTAAGAAGTCTGATTTCAATTCCTGCGGGTGTAACGAAAATGCCTCTTGGAAAATTTCTCGGTCTTTCGGCAGCCGGAACACTCATCTGGAATACCGTTTTAGTTTCGCTTGGCGCTTTGGCCGGTTCCTCTTGGGAAAATATCGTTTCGTATGCGGGTTTTTATTCTGAATTGATTTTAGCGGTCTTGCTCGTTTTCTTCATTTTATTTGCACTCTATTATTACAAGAAAAGAATCAAAAGAACAAATAAAAAAAGATAGTGCTTTAGAAAAAAGGCACAGGAAAAGGGTAGACACATGTCCTTTAACAGGATAGGTCTACCCTTTAGCCGGACTGTAGCTCAATAGAGTACGTCCTCCTTTCGATTTCCCTCAATGTCCCTGACCTGTAGATCTTTTTGATCGTCCCTTCTTATCTCAATTTTTTAGCTGAGGAATCCTCTGACATCAAAATATGTTGGTTCAGAAGGTGGCGTTCTTTGGATCTTCCAGTTTTCTGAGGGTGACTCAATAATTCTGGTTTCCCTTGTTATTGAGGATTCTCACTTACTTCAGAGCTCTTGCTAAGGCGCTTGCTTATACTTCGGTGACTCCAGTTCCTTGCACTTCTCAACTACTTTGGTATTCCCGTTTTGTTGAGGGTCTGCACGATACTTTGGACTTCCTTTTCTTTGCTTTGTCCGAAAGCACTAGTTCCTTTTCTTTGAGTAAATTTATAGTACTACAGAAAAATCGCTTTGTCAATATAAAAATCAGAAAATTACAAAAAATATTTAAGAAAAAATAAATGAATTGACAGATAATTGAGGAACGGTTGAAAACAATGGAATTTTGATTTGAAAATGCCAATTCTGCGCGCGCTTTTGCTCTGCTATTTTTTGAATTTTAATTGTGACATTAGCGAAATCACACAAAAAAGCCTGCTTTTTATTTGTGTTAAAAAGCAGGCTTCTGCGGAAACAAGATTTATAGGGAATAATATCTCACAGCATTTTCAAAAAGCTTTTGGTCCATATTTCCCGGAACGTTTTTATGGACAAAATCTCCACGGCGTTCTGAATGTCCCATCTTTCCAAAGACGCGGCCATCAGGTGAAGTGATGCCTTCGACGGCGAGAAGAGAACCGTTCGGGTTGTACTGGATCTCCATCGTCGGAGCTCCCGATAAATCAACATACTGTGTTGCGATCTGACCTTTTGCAATCAAATCTTTAAGCAGAGGCTCTTCGATCACAAAACGGCCTTCTCCGTGCGAAATAGGCAGTGTGTGGAGGTCACCGATTTCCGAGCCCATGAGCCAGGGGGAAAGATTTGAAGCGACTCTTGTCTGGATCAAACGTGACTGATGCCTGCCGATACGGTTCATAGCCAATGTCGGACAATGGACATCCATATCACGGATATCGCCATAGGGGACCAGACCAAGTTTGATCAAAGCCTGGAAACCGTTGCAGATACCGAGCATAAGCCCATCCCTCTGATTCAGGAACTCACGGACTTGTTCGGTGATAAGCGGGTTCCTGAAAAAGGCGGTGATGAATTTTCCGGAACCGTCAGGCTCGTCGCCGCCGGAAAAGCCGCCGGGCAAAACGATGATCTGTGAGCGGGCGATTTGCGACGCGATCTCTTTGACCGATTCCGCAATGTCTTCCGGTGAGAGATTCCGGATCACTATGACCTGCGGTTTGGCACCTGCCGCAGAAAGGGCTCTCGCAGTATCGTATTCGCAGTTCGTTCCCGGAAAGACCGGGATCAGAGCGATCGGCGCTGCTGACTTGATGGCCGGAGCCTTACGGGCAAAGCCTGGGATCGTTTTCGTGTCAAAAGATATGGAGAAAAGAGAACTGGCTTTTTTTACAATGTCGTTTTCACTGTTTATAGTGACTTCTGACGGATAGACCGAAGCGAGTTTTCCTTCATACAGCGTTTCGAGTTCGGCAATTTCGATTTCTTCCGTTCCCTTTGAAATCGTATAAGCTTCGCTTGTTTTACCAATGATTGTAAAGGATGTTTGCGTGGACTTTAAAAGTTCTGCATCGTCTGCAAGCTCAACGACGAAGGAACCATAGGCTTTTTTCGAAAGCAAAGAGGGATCGACCTCGTCAGCAAGAGAAAAGCCGATCCGGTTTCCGAGTGACATTTTGAACAAAGCTTCCGAAGCGCCGCCCTTTGTCAAAGTGAAGGCGGAAAGAGCTTTTTTCTCTGAGATGAGGCGTTCCACCGTAGCAAAGCAGGTCGAAAGACTGTCTGCGAGGGGAAGTCCGGCTTCATCATAAACGGGAGAAAGAAGTGCGATCCGCGAACCTGCTTTTTTGAATTCCGGGGAAATCACATTTGCTGCATTGCAATAGGAAACAGCAAACGATACGAGCGTCGGAGGAACGTGGATCTCTTCGAAGCTTCCCGACATAGAGTCTTTTCCGCCGATCGCACCGACCCCGAGTTCGGTTTGGGCTTTTAAAGCGCCGAGAAGAGCGGAAAAGGGCTTTCCCCAGCGTGTGGGATCGTTCCCGAGCTTCTCAAAATACTCCTGAAATGAAAGGTAAGCATTTTTGGTAGATGCGCCGCAGGCAACAATTTTTGCAAGGGATTCAACGACAGCAAGATAAGCTCCGGAGAAGGGGTCTGCCTCCGTAACAAACGGATCAAAACCATAAGCCATGACCGAGCAGGTGCTTGTCTTTCCTGAAAGAACAGGTAGTTTTGCTGCCATTGCCTGCGCAGGTGTTGCTTGTCTGCTTCCCCCAAGCGGCATCAGAACGCTCGATGCGCCGATCGTCGAATCAAAACGTTCGACCAGACCTTTCTGAGAGCAGACATTGAGGTCGGTAACGGTTGCCGTAAAGACTTCACTTAGAGCAGCACCGGGCTTGGATCCCGCGTTTGACGTAAGTCCTCCGGCATTTTTGAATTTGGCGGTGTCAGAAAGAGGAACGGCTATCGTCGTATGCTTTGCAGCACCGTTTGAATTTAAAAATTCACGCGAAATGTCGACAATCTTTTGTCCTCTCCAATTCATGCAAAGGCGGTTATTATCTGTAACATGAGCAACGACGGTTGCTTCAATATTTTCTTCTTTCGTATAACTCATAAAGAGCGCTACGTCTTTTTCTGCGACGACGACGGCCATTCTTTCCTGCGATTCACTGATCGCAAGTTCCGTACCGTCAAGGCCTTCATATTTTTTTGGAACGACATCAAGGTCGATCGCAAGGCCGTCAGCCAATTCTCCGATTGCAACGGAGACACCGCCTGCACCAAAATCATTGCAGCGTTTGATCAAACGGGTGACCTTTTCATCACGGAAGAGGCGCTGGATCTTACGCTCCTCGGGAGCGTTGCCTTTTTGAACCTCTGCGCCGCACTGCGACAGGGATTCGATACTGTGTGACTTGGAAGAGCCTGTCGCACCGCCGCATCCGTCACGGCCTGTTTTGCCGCCGAGAAGGATGATGGCGTCGCCCGGAGCAGTGACTTCACGGATGACCTGCCGGGCGGGTGCGGCGCCGATCACGGCACCGAGCTCCATCCTTTTTGCCACATAGCCCGGATGGTAGATCTCATTGACAAGACCGGTCGCAAGGCCGATCTGATTTCCATAGGAACTGTAGCCGGCCGCTGCTGTTGTAACGATCTTTCGCTGCGGCAGTTTGCCTGCAAGTGTTTCTTCTACGGGAGTCAGCGGATCGCCTGCACCCGTGATACGCATAGCTTGATAAACATAGGATCGGCCGGAAAGCGGATCGCGGATCGCGCCGCCGATGCATGTTGCGGCGCCGCCAAAAGGCTCGATTTCGGTCGGGTGATTATGCGTTTCATTTTTGAACATCAAAAGCCACTCTTCGGTGACTCCGTCTGCATCGACAGGGATTTTTACGGAGCAGGCGTTGATCTCTTCGGATACATCAAGACCTTTTAATTCTCCTGTTTTAACAAGATGCTTTGCGCCTATTGTTGCCAGATCCATGAGCGTTACTGCTCGATCATCTCTGCCGAGCGACTTTCTGAGTTCGCGGTAGCTGTCATAAGCCGCCTGAACTTTCTGATCCTCGATTTTGACCTCGTCGATCATAGTCTGGAATGTTGTATGGCGGCAGTGATCGGACCAATAGGTATCGATCATTTTGATTTCGGTAAAACTCGGGTCACGGTTTTCTTTACGGAAATATTCCTGACAGAAGGTAAGATCGGAAAGATCCATTGCGAGACCGTTTTCCTGCAAAAATTCAGAGAGAGTGTCGGCACTCATTGTAAGGAAACCTTCAACAGTGGAGACGGGAGGCGGAGTTTCATATTGTTCGACCAGCGTGTCAAAAGTGGAAGACGAAGCTTCGCGGCTTTCGACGGGGTTGATCAGATAATTTTTGACTGAGACAAGATCTTCTTCGGTCAAAGAACCTGAAAGAAGAAAGATCCTTGCAGTCCGAACGGAAGGACGCTGTTTTTGTGAGACGATCTGTATGCATTGAGCACAAGAATCGGCGCGCTGGTCATATTGACCGGGAAGATATTCTACGGCAAGTGTATGTTGACCTACCGGGGCCTCATCATAGATATCATCTACCTGCGGCTCCGAAAAAACAGTTGTCTTGCATTGTTCAAAAAGCTCCGGCTCGATGCCTTCCACGTCATATCTGTTTAGGACACGAAGTGAATCAAGACGAGGTATTCTGAGAAATACACGGATATCATTCGCAAGTTGTGTTGCTTCGACAGCAAACTCTTCTTTTTTTTCAACATATATTCTGTAAACGGACATTGAAAATCCCCCTATATTATTGCGTGTGCAGTGTTTTTGTCATTCAATCTTTTACAGTTTCGTTTGCTTTCAAAGCACGCTGACCGATGTCTTTCCGAAAATGCATGCCGGAAAAATGGATATTTTCGACGGAACGATAGGCAGAATCGATCGCTTCTGCAAGCGAATCTGCTTTTGCGGTAACTCCGAGGACCCTGCCGCCTGCGGTAACAAGCTCTTTGCCTTCAAGCCTGGTGCCGGCATGGAAAACCAATGCATCCGGAAAACTTTCTCTCGGAAGCTGTCCTGAAACAAGGCCTTCGATCGGGATCCCTTTTTCGTATAATCCGGGATAACCACCCGAAGCTAAAACTACACAGCAAGCCGCGCCTTTGCTGAAAACAACAGGGGTATCTGCAAGAGATCCCTGTGCAACGGCCTGCATTATCGTGAGAAGATCTGTTTCAAGAAGAGGGAGGACGACCTGTGCTTCCGGATCTCCAAAACGGCAATTGTACTCGATCACCTTTGGCCCGTCGTCGGTCAGCATCAATCCGAAATAAAGGCAGCCCGAAAAAGGACGACCTTCCTTATTCATTGCTTCCATAGTGGGGAGAAAAATCTTCTCCATACATGTTTTTGCAATTTCCTCGGTGTAATACGGGTTTGGAGCGATCGTTCCCATCCCGCCCGTATTGAGCCCACGGTCACCGTCCAAGGCCCGCTTATGATCCATGGAAGAGACCATAGGAACTAACGTTTTTGAATCGGTAAAAGACAAAACAGAAACTTCCGGGCCGGTCAAAAATTCTTCGACAACGACGCGGTTGCCGCTGTCTCCAAAGATACGCTCGGTCATGATCGATGCGATCCCTTGTTCTGCTTCCGCAAAACTTTCGGCGATAATAACTCCTTTTCCAAGAGCCAGACCATCCGCTTTGATTACGACCGGAAAGTGATCTTTGGATTTGATATAGGAAACTGCAGCTTCTGCAGAATCAAAAACTTCATATTCAGCGGTCGGGATGTTATATTTTTTCATTAACTCTTTGGAAAAAACTTTGCTTCCTTCGATCGCGGCTGCGGCTGCGGTTGGACCAAATACAGGGATCCCTGCAGCAAGAAGCTTATCTGCAGCACCATTTGCAAGTGGATCATCAGGACCAACGGCACGACGAGCCAGGTCACGGTCGTCTCGGAAGAGTTCCGGAACTCACCCATCGCCACCTGTGTCGCCCAGCTGATCAAGGTGATGAAGTTCCCGAGTCACAAGAAGCAGGGCGAACCCATCACCTTCCCGTTCAAGTTCTGACCGACCCATGGCGCTCGACATCGGCGAACTCTTCGAGCGGTACCACGGCGTCGTCTTCCGACGCTGTCAGAACCTGCTGCGCGACCCACACGACGCAGAGGAGGCGGTGCAGGAGGTCTTCGTGGCGGCCATCTCAGGCTTCGGGCGCTTCCGGCTCCGCAGCTCTCCGCTGACCTGGCTGTACTCGGTGGCGACGCGGCATTGCCTGCA
>CAZKCB010000075.1:0-8642 GCA_964550965.1 uncultured Oscillospiraceae bacterium | reverse complement strand
GTCTTGTGCTTTTTTTAAGTATCTTTTGCACCGCTATGGCGTTTCTTCTTCAGACGATCTGCCAAAAATACATACAACCTTCAAGGACAGGCATTATTCTTACGATCGAGCCTGTTTCCGGAGCGATCTTTTCTACGATCCTCCTCGGTGATCATATGGGAGTCAATGGGATCATCGGAGGTACTTTGATTTTCCTGAGCCTTCTTTATATGGAATCTGATTTTTCTTTTGCACAAAAAAAGACCATCCTTAAACTATAAGGCTGATCTTTTTCTTGCTGCCTTCTTATCAAAAGACTGCGCCATCTTCAATCAAAACTTTCATGCTTCCGCCACAAACCATACCTTCATCTGCCGCAACATCACCACTTAAATCGATCGTCACGATTTCAAATCGTCCGCTTCCTATTATTTTTATGGCATTTCGAATGACTGCGCCTTCGCTGCAGCCACCGCCTATGCTGCCTTTGGTAAATCCACCTGGATACACGATCATTTTTGCTCCGGCACCTCGGGGCACAGAGCCTGATGCCGATAGGATGGTAATAACCGCTTTCGGCTCTCGCTCTTTTACAGTTAGAAGCTCAATGATAGAAAAATCAAGATCTGATCGATTGATATATCTATCTTTCCCTTCTGTTACGGACCGTTCCAGCCGCTTCCTCCGAATCACTTCTCCAATAATAGAAACCGCTATTTCTTCAGGTGTGACCGCACCGATGGGCAATCCGATCGGCGAACAGACCCTCTCCATGCGTGAAGCATCAAGGCCTTCATCGATCAGCATCTTTTTTAATGCGATCACTCTTCTTTTAGAACCGATCATACCGAGATAAGCCGGTTCTTCAGATCGAAACAGTTCCCGCAAACAAACCGCATCATGCCGATGCCCGCGAGTGACAACTACGACATAATCCGTTTCTGAAATATGCAATCCTTTAATTGCATTTTCGAAGCTGTCGCAGATGACTTTTTGGGCAAGCGGAAATCTTCCTTCGTTTGCAAAACTTGGCCGGTCATCTGCAACGATGGTCGAAAAACCAAGCTTTGCTCCAAATTCAACAAGAGGAAGTGCAATATGTCCGCCGCCCAATATGATCAATCGTTCGGCCTTATAAAATGGCTCAATAAATAACAGCTCATTCTGTTTTGTTTCGATCAGCTCAGGGACACCCCCTTTTAGGGTGCGTATTACATGGTTTCTTATTTCTTCAGGGGCTTCTGCCTCTGCCCAAATCTCGCGCCGCATCATGTCTTGGATCATTCCCGATGCAAATTTTATTTCTGTGACCGCGGCAAGTTTTCCTTCCTGTTCCAAGCCTTCGAGGAGCTTATTGTAAATGCTCATCCGGATTTTCCTTTTTATCATAATAATCCTGTACTGCTGCTTTCACCGCTTCCTCTGCTAAGACCGAGCAGTGCATTTTTGCAGAGGGAAGTCCATCGAGAGCTTCTGCGACGGCAGCGTTTGAAATCTTTAATGCTTCTGCGATCGGCTTTCCTTTTATCATTTCTGTAGCCATAGAGCTTGTTGCGATTGCTGATCCGCAGCCAAAGGTATTGAACTTGACGTCAGTGATCACATCGTCGTTGACCTTGATGTATATTTTCATGATGTCGCCGCATTTTGCATTTCCAACTTCGCCGATACCATCCGCATCGTCCATTTTTCCAACATTTCTTGGGTTTTTAAAGTGGTCCATCACTTTTTCACTATATGCCATTCTTTTTATCCTCCATTTCGATTTTTTCCCATACAGGAGACATGTTTCTTAAATATGCTACGACCTCCGGAACGACCCTGATTATGTGCTCTGCTTCTTCCTCCGTGTTGTATTCGGAAAGCGACAAACGTAAGGAACCGTGTGCGACCTCGTGCGGCAAGCCGATAGCCAGAAGTACATGGCTCGGATCAAGAGATCCCGATGTGCATGCCGAACCGGATGATGCAGCAATGCCGTTCTCATCAAGCATAAGAAGCAAGGATTCTCCTTCAATCCCTTCAAAACACATATTCACATTACCGGAAAGGCGCTTTTTTGTGTCGCCGTTTACGATCGAATGCGGAATTTTTGATAATTCCCTAATCAGCTTGTCCCGCAAACGGGAAACGTACGCTGCATTTTTCTCTGTATTTTCACAGCATTCTTCAAAAGCTGCTGCCATACTCATGATCGACGGAACGTTTTCTGTGCCTGCGCGTTTTCCGCGTTCCTGTGCGCCGCCTTCAATCAAAGATTCCAGTGCGATTCCCTTTCTGCAATACAAAAGGCCGATTCCTTTCGGTCCATGAAATTTATGAGCGGAAAGTGAAAGCATATCGATATTCTGCTCTTTTACATCGATCGGAAGGTGCCCTGCTGCTTGAACCGCATCGGTATGAAAAAGCACACCTTTTTTTCGGCAAAGTTCGCCGATTTCCGCGATTGGCTGTATCGTTCCGATTTCATTGTTTGCATACATTATGGTAACAAGAGCCGTATCTTCGCGAAGTGCATTTTCAAGATCTTCCAGACGAACAAGCCCATCCGAATGAACATCGAGCAGGGTCACTTCAAAGCCTTCTTTTTCGAGTTTTTCGAGTGTATGAAGAACGGCATGATGCTCAAAAGTCGAAGAGATCAAGTGCATTTTGTGCTTTTTTCTCCCAAGGTGCGCGGCGCTTATGATTGCCTGGTTGTCAGCTTCACTTCCGCCTGATGTAAAATATATTTCTTTTGCATCCGCGCCCAGATTCCGAGCCATGCTTTCTCTCGCTTTGTTCAAAGACAGCGCAGCCGCTTCTCCGTACGAATGGAGGCTTGAAGGATTTCCAAAGATCTCATTCATATAGTAAAGCAGTTCTGCTTTTGCTTTTTCGCTTACCGGCGTTGTTGCTGCATTATCTGCATAGACATTCATAGTTTCTCACTCACTTTCTTTTCATATTATTACTACTGTTTTAGTATGATTTAAGAATAAATAGATTCGCTCGTATTGTCAATCATATTATGATAAATTCTTTTATCATATGACATTATAAAAAAAGGGCAGACCTTCTGTTTCAAGAGGTCCGCCTTTTTTATGTAAAAGAGATCTTTCTATACTTTTTCTTTGATAACACCTTTATGGAAGGCACTCAAGAGCATTTCCAGATAGTAGATCTGTTTTTGGATGCTCTGTCCGATATCGGTGTCTGATATCATCTTGCGATCAGAAGCCTTTTCCACGACACTTATTGTGGAGCGAATGTCAATTCCGTCATTGATCGATTTTTCAACAGATTCAAAGGGTTCATGACTGATAAGCTGCAAACCGTAAGAATTGTAGACAAGCGTGTAGCCCGCAATTCCTGTCTCGCTTTGGTAGGCTTTTGCAAAGCCGCCGTCGATCACGAGCAGTCTGCCATTTGCCTTGATCGGGCTTTCTCCTTTTCCGGTCTTTACCGGAACATGTCCGTTGATGATATGCCCTTTTGTGGGCTCGATCCCAAACTCTTCCAAGATCATCTTTGCCTTTTTTTCATCGTTTACAAGGGTAAAGTACGGCGTGTAGTGTTCTTTGTGGGTCTCTTTGTCATCGATAAGATAACGTTCGAACGTTGCCATTTTGTCTTTTCCGAACAAAGGGGAATCCTGATGGCACCAAAGATACCAAAGGAAGTCCGTTGAATTTTTCTTGTTTTCTCTGCGGAAATAAGCTTCTCTGGCCCACTGCTCCATTTTATCTAAAAGTAGTTTGCCGGAAATCTCAACGCCGTTTAAGGATATCTTTTTAAATGTTCCGTCTGCATTCATGGGAAGGGACGCATGGAATAAAAGATTCGAATTGTATTTCAAATACATGCTTCCTTTTGCAAACAGAAAACGGATATGTCTTTGGAGTTTTTCGCTTCTAAGGAAGGAATAGCGAAGCTTATTGATCACAGCCGTTTCTTCTTCGGTGAGCTCCCACGGCTTTTTAGGATCGATCGTCGGGAACGTACTGACATTCAACTGATAAATTTGCTTTCCGATTTTGATCGTATGATCCTCATAATTGATTTTATCGAGAAGCAAACGATCTTTCATTTCATATTCGGGATGATTCAATACGATCTGATGTTCCAGTTTAAATTGAATGACTGTAATGGCCTTGTGCATTTTGGAAAGAAGATCGATATCGACCTCAGAGTCCTGAACCATATCATTCGAATTGCTTTTGGGTTTGAATTGGCGGCAGTCATCTTTGTCATAAGCGCTCATTGCAAAGGTCGCAAGTGGAAGGATGTTGATCCCGTAGCCTTCTTCGAGAATATCCATATTCGCATATCTAAGCGAGATCCTAAGCACATTTGCAATACAGGCACGGTCTCCTGCTGCGGCGCCCATCCAGACGATATCGTGATTTCCCCATTGGATATCGACTGAATGATAATCCATCAATGTATCCATAATAAAATGCGGTCCGGGTCCTCTATCGTAAACATCTCCGATGATGTGAAGATGATCGACGGTAAGGCGTTGGATCGCTGCCGAAATATCAACAATAAAATCATCCGCACTTTCAAGTTCGACGATCGTGTGAATGATTTTATTATAATACTCTTTTTTATTGAACCGATCTTCGTCTTCCTGGATCAGTTCTTCTATGATATAGGAAAAATCAGGCGGTAGGGCTTTTCTGACCTTGGAACGCGTATATTTTGAAGCAGCATCTCTGCACACCATGATAAGTCTGTAAATGGTGATCTCATACCAGTCATCGAGGTTGCTTTCTTTTTCTTTTAAAAGCTGAAGTTTTTCTTCCGGGTAGTAAATCAGGGACGCGAGATCATTGATATCACTTTGAGAAAGCGTTTTACCAAGAACATCATTGATTTTTCTTTTGATGACGCCTGAAGCATTTCTCATCACATGGTTAAAGGCTTCATCTTCTCCGTGAAGATCAGTGAGAAAGTGCTCTGTGCCTTTCGGCAGATTCATGATCGCTTTGAGATTGATGACCTCAGAGGCTGTTCTTGATGTTGTTGGAAATTTTTGAGATAACAACTCGAGATAATCCTTTTGACTCAACAGTTCTTTTGTAGTGAATTGATTCATGATACAGTCCTCCGTTCTCTGTGCTCTATCCTGTTTTCTTTTTTTCTCTCTCATAGTATGGTTTCCTGCCCTTCTCTTATTCCATTATAGCTTTAAATCAACCAGAAAAGGAACATTTTGCCGATTATTTTTAAATAAAAAAGAAGGACAGATCACTCTGCCCTTCCAAAAGTCTTTTTCTTTATTGTTTTATAGTATCCGACTACATAAAGTATCGGACTACCATATATACGGTTGAAATCACGATCGTGATAAGCATAACAGGGAATGCAAGTTTGAAATAATGTCCAAACGTGATCCTGTAACCTTCTCTTTCAGCCATACCGATTGCAACGACATTGGCACTTGCACCGATCGCGGTGCCGTTTCCACCAAGGCATGCGCCCAGGGAAAGAGCCCACCAGAGCGGATATACATCCATACCCGTAGCGCCAAGCTGTATGATCAGCGGAATCATAGTCGCTACAAACGGAATGTTATCGATGAAGGCGGAAGCGATCGCAGATACCCATAAAACAGCCATAGCCGTCAGGAAGAGGTCTCCGCCGGTCATTGCAATGACGCCATTGGCCATCATGGAAATAACTCCCGTTTCTTTGATACCCCCAACAAGAATGAACAGACCCGTGAAGAAGAAAATCGTCTTCCACTCCACTTCCATCAAAACCAGTTCGGAATTTACTCCCGATATAAACAGGAGTACAACAGCACCGGTCATTGCGATCGTAGAGGATTCGAAATGAAGCGCTCCATGAAAGAGGAAGCCAATGATAACAAGTGCGAATACGATAATGCCTTTTTTAAGAAGAACCTGATCTTTGATGCATGCGTTTTCATCCATCAGGAGTATTTCGGCTTTTAAGCTCTCCTCCGCAACAAGCTCTTTTCTGTAAAGAAATGCAAAGATCGTAGAAGTCAAAAGCAAGATACCTAAACAAATGAGCGACGTATTAAAGATGAAATCCATAAAGGTCAATCCCGCCTGGTTTCCGATCATGATGTTCGGGGGATCTCCGATCAAAGTCGCTGTTCCTCCAACGTTCGATGCAAAAACAGCTGACAGGATGAATGGGATCGGATTGACTTTCAATTTTTTTGTTACGCTGATTGCGATCGGTAAGATCAGCAGGATCGTTGTAACATTATCAAGAAATGCGGATAAGATACCTGTTGTGATGCTCAGCAGAATGATAAGCCTGAACGGATTTGCTTTCGAAGCTTTCACCATTTTTATACCGAGATATTCGAAAATACCTGTTCGCTTCATGATCATTACGATGACCATCATTGCAATCAAAAGGCCAATGGTATTATAGTCGACCGCTGCAAATGCAGTCTGTTGATCTAAGACTCGAACAATAACCATCAACATGGCTCCGGACAGCGCGACTACCGCTCTATCAAATTTGTCCCATATAATAAGTGCATAGACAGCAACAAATATTACTATGGACAGGGTAAAATATGTAGTTTCAGACATTTTTTATACTCTCCTTATATTTTATAAATTATATATGATACCTTACTAACTTATCTATTTGGAGGTCATCAAATAACCCTCTAATCACAAAATCAACCAGTATCCGCGTTTTCCACCATTTGCTCCCTCCTTATTATGTATTGCAATTAAGAACATTCAAAGTACTATACCACATTCCTTTTAGGGGTACAAGAGTATAATTTTAAGTAGATTCAGATTAATCAAACTATTTCTTTATTTTCCTATGAAACATTTTGCGCAAAATCATCCCGAAAAATGTGTTATTATAAAATTATATTGTTAAAATTTCTGTTTCAGAAAGGAATCGACCTATGACTACGGCAATAATCTATGGTTTCGTAAGCGGCTCTACCCTTTTCATCGGCGCTCTCCTTGGCATTTATTTGAATGTGCCCAAATATATAAGCGGCATCATTATGGCTTTTGGCTCCGGTGTCCTGATTTCTGCGCTGACTTTTGACCTTATGGAAGATGCCTTTTTAACAGGAGGCTTCGCTTCCGTTTCCATCGGGTTCATGGCCGGAACGATCCTATTTGTGATAGGAGATTATCTCATCGATCATTTAGGTGGACATCACCGCAAACATGGACATGGAAGATTACATGAAACAAAGAACAATCTTGAAAAGGTTACGAGTTCGAGTTCCGGTTCAGCGATACTTCTCGGAGCGATTTTGGATGGGATTCCGGAATCATTAGCGATCGGAATCGGCCTTGCCGTCGGACATGGCGTTGGATTAAGCATGCTCATCGCGGTTTTTCTAAGCAACTTTCCAGAAGGCATCTCCGGTGCCCACGGCATGAAGACTGCCGGAAAATCCACCCCCTATATTCTCGCCGTATGGGGAGTAACGATCGCGACCTCTGTTTTTGCAACTGCTTTGGGTTATGCATTCTTTGGAAATGCATCTCCGAATGTTATTGCAGTTACCTTTGCTTTGGCCGCCGGCGCTATTTTAGCGATGATTGCCGATACTATGATTCCAGAAGCATTTGAAGAAGGCGGTCGCTTTGTAGCCTTTGCAACTGCCTCCGGGTTTTTCCTCGCTTTTGTAGTCAGCCACTTGGCTGCTTAAACACAGTATTTGTAATACCAAAGATTCCTCACAAGTATGTTGCAAATGAGGGATCTTTTTTAAAGTATTATTTTGTTTCTTATTCGATCCCTTAGATTTCGAATCTTCTCTTCTATTATCTTTGCTGTATTTATAAACTCCTCTTTGTCTTTCCCTGTTGGATCTTCAAGACCCCAATCCTCTCTGTATTTAGAAGGGAGCGACGGGCAAGCTACATTGCAGCCCATGGTGACCACAATATCTACCGGAGGTATTTCTTCAAGCAGCTTTGATTTTTGTGCTGCGTTCATATCCAGGCCATACAGTTCCTTGATAACAGCTACCGCATCCTGATTGATTTCCGGCTTTGTTTCGGTACCTGCGGAAAAGGCTTCAAATACATCAGATGCGAATAATTTTGAAATTGCTTCAGCCATTTGTGACCTGCAAGAATTATGAACACAAACGAATGCAACTTTCAGTCTTTCACTCATCACGAAGCTCCTTCCTGCATTTTCTCTATCTTACCTTCTGTAATATTTTAATGATTTCATCGACTTTCGAGCTGATTACATTTTGCGCAGCCGCTTCCAAGTATTTTGACGGAAGCCACTTCTGTCTTCACGCTCTCTTGCGTCGCACCGCCTTCAACCTCGCAGTTACCACCACAGCAGCAGGACGTGTTTTCCTCTTTTTTCTTTCCGAATAAAGCCACAATAAATATCTCCTTTACAAAATAATTTTAAAATCCAAGATTCTTGTCCATTAGCAGCAGTTCCCGCCACAGGAACATTTTTTGTTTTCTTTCCCTTGGAAAAAGGTCTTTAAGTTTTCCGGAAGTTGATATCCGCCGCAAGTGCAGCCCTTATCAGTCACTCCAAATATTGTTTTCAGGATTGCTTCTGCAAGCATCTCTTTAGGCGGTACTTCATACTTTTCGCCGTTATATTCAAATACCCGACCATCAACATCAGTTCCACTGATTTCGCCGCAACAGCCACAATTAATTTCTGCCACCGCTTGGCAA
>CAZKCB010000074.1:0-8711 GCA_964550965.1 uncultured Oscillospiraceae bacterium | reverse complement strand
CGGCCGGCTGCGAGTACCTCGACATGATCACGCCGCAGTACATCGCCGACCTGGTCTCCTGGGGTGCCATCGGGGCGCGCACCACCGAGAGCCAGGTCCACCGCGAGCACGCCAGCGGCCTCTCCTGCCCGGTCGGCTTCAAGAACGGCACCGACGGCAACGTCCGCATCGCCATCGACGCCATCAAGGCGGCCCAGGGCTCGCACCACTTCCTCTCGGTCACCAAGGGCGGCCACTCGGCCATCGTGGCGACCAACGGCAACGAGGACTGCCACGTCATCCTGCGCGGCGGCAAGGCGCCCAACTTCGACGCCGCCAGCGTGGAGGCGGTAAGTTTACGGATGTAAAGCCCGGAGACTGGTATTACAATGCGGTAATGAATGTTGTGAATCGTGGAATTTTCAGTGGGTATACCGCAACGACTTTCTGTCCGGAGGAAACACTAACCAATGCAGCTTTGCCATATGTAGTTGGCAAAATTGTCGGCGGAACCGGGATCAACGCTGCGAGTGTGTTACCTCCCGGGTTTGTCAGCGATGACGATCTGCTGCATCGCGAAGCTGCCTTATATACCTTTGCAAAACTGAAAAATCTTTCGTTGCCGACCTCGAGCGCTGCGATCCTTTCTTCTTTTGCTGACAGCAATCAAGTGACTGCAGGATATGAAAATCAAGTTGCAGCTGCTGTTCAGGCAGGGTATTGCAAAGGCAATTATGATAGTGGATCCTTGATGCTTTATCCGCAAGGCTATGTGACTCGAGCCGAAATAGCGGTATTGACAGATGCAGTGTTGCCGGCAAACGTCGAAGGCCAGATATTCTTCGATGTTGCACCTTCAGACTGGTATTATGACGGTGTCATGAATCTTTATAATCGAGGCATCATTAAGGGCTATCCGGATGGAACGTTCAAGCCCGATAACCAACTCGGAACCGGGCTCGCTTATTTGGCTGCGAAAGATTATGACTCCGTCAATGATCCTCCGGCTGATCCGACAACAGGCGCAGCGATCAACGCTTATTATCCCAATCATGTGTATTCGGAAACAAGAGAGACGACAGCCTATGTCCTTCTGAAAATGCTTGATATCGACGTCAGTAATGTCAACGCAGATGATATTCTGGATAACTTTACTGATCAGGCAGCTATCGATCCGGCCTGCAGAAAGTCGATCGCTTATTTGGTAAGCATCGGAGCAATGAACGGAGATCAGGATGGTAAGATCGATCCGAAAGGTGGTCCTCTTACGAGAGCAGAATTTGCTGTATTTTATGCGCGGCTGCTGAACGGTCTGGATGAGTCAAAAATGCATGACTACCAAACCACGATCAACGCCGTTAAGACTGATAATTAAAGGAGCCGACAAAGATGAAAAAACGATTGAAAAAGCAAGCCAGCGTTCTCTTTGCGATAGCGCTTGTGTTGAATCTTGGATTTGTTTCGACCGTAAATGCAGCAGAAAGCAAAGTCATCAAGCTTGAGGAAGACTGGAGATTGACAAATGCTCTCGATATCGACGCGGGGAATGGTAATACGGTCATTATCGATGGGCAAAACAAGTATTCGATCTACGAGATGGATGCGGTATCAAAGATAACCAATACAACAGGAACTGTGGCGCTTAAGGATGTCGATATCGTATGCTATGGTTCTGTGCCTACCGCAGGAACTCTTGCAGAACTGCAAACGGCCGCAGAAGGAGTAAAGAACATCACCGCTCCGGCAGCTGATGCAACGACGATTGCCCTGCCGACAGCAGGCACGACTGCCGGAGCCTTTGCGGTTTCTATTTCCTCTTCGAGCAATGTCAGTGTGATCAGCACGAGTGGTGTGGTAACGCCGCCAAGCAGTGCGACCACAGTAAATTTAGTTCTTAGCGTAGCCGGAAACCACGGTATTGCCTATACTGATCCTATCACCGTTATCGTGCCCTCAAAGAGCAGCAGCGGCAGTATCGGAGGCGGCGGCGGGGGTGGAAGCGGAACATCTCCGACAACTCCCGATACACCGGCAGCGACTACCGACAAAACAAAAGGTACTGTGACTTCAACGACTACAGCTAAGGCCGAGGAAGATGCGGCGTCGGGAAAAGCAAAAGCTGCCGTTCCGGCAGATGCAGCAGCAAAACTTCTCGGCGAGGCTAAAACATCTGAAGCAGCCGGTCAAAATTCCATTCTTGAAATCAAGGTAGAAACACAAACACAAGCCAAAGGCGCCGAGGTTTCGATCCCCAGAAATGCGTTCAATGAAATAGCTTCTGCTACTAATGCAGAGGTCAAGGTAAATACCGGAATTGGAACGGTTTCGTTTGACGCTGCTGCGGTAGCGAGCATCAGCGAAGCTGTGGGTACAGGGGATATCAGCATCAGCATTGAAAAAGTAGAAAAAACGATATTGAATGAGGAACAAAAGAAGATCGTAGGAGAAAGGCCGGTATATGATTTTTCTGTAAGTGCCGGAACGACAAAAGTTTCGAACTTTGGAGGCGGAGAGGTCCATGTGAGTGTTCCTTACACGCTGGCAGCAGGAGAATCTCCGGAGTCTATCGTCGTTTACTATGTCGATGATTCCGGAAGTCTTCAGACCGTTCGTGGAAGCTACGATAAAGCAAGCGGAGCAGTAAGCTTTGTGACAAAGCATTTTTCGAAGTATATGGTCGGATATAATAAGATAAGCTTCAGTGATGTTGCTGATACGGACTGGTACAGCAACGCTGTCGGGTTCATTGCGGCCAGAGGGATCACGACGGGAACCGGCAACGGCTTATTTGGAGCCGATACGACCCTTACCAGAGGGCAGTTCCTTGTTATGCTGATGAAAGCCTATGGTATTGCACCGGCAACGACCTCAAGCGATAATTTCAAAGATGCTGGAAATAGCTATTATACGAGTTACCTCGCTGCGGCAAAGACTCTTGGAATCACGAAGGGGATAGGAAACGATCTCTATGCGCCGGAATTTCAGATCACGAGGCAGGATATGTTCACCTTGCTTTATCGCTCGCTTGAGGCGATTGGAGAATTACCGGCAGCAACAGCAAAAACAAATATTTCAGATTTTAACGATAAAACCACAGTGGCTGCCTATGCAGTAACGCCAATGAATACATTCCTTGCCGCCGGCATCATCAAAGGCGATAATAATACACTCGATCCTAAAGGAATATCAAACAGAGCGCAGATGGCGCAGGTTTTGTACAAACTTTTGAAAAATCCTTAATTTGTAAAAAGCATCCATCTGTGCTATAATACAAATAGAAATTATAGGAAAATATGGGGGTGGAATAATGTATTATACTAGTATGGGTGTAGGGGTCGTTGCTTTAGTACTGCTTGTCTTGATAGTTCTGGGGATTTTTGTAGCCGGTATAAGGATCGTAAGGCCGACACACAGAGGTTTGATCGAAACCTTTGGTAAGTATTCGAAATTTGCGGGCCCGGGTTTTCACTGGATCATACCGGTCATCCAAAAGATTTATCTCGTAAATACGACAGAGCAAATGGTGAATGCAGAGCCGCAGGTTATCATAACGAACGACAATCTGAATGCAACGGTCGACGCACAGGTTTATTTTAAAATCAACACCGACGAGCAAAATGTCAAAAATTCGATCTACAATGTAAACAATTATCAGATCCAGATCGTTTCTTTGGCGAGAACGACACTAAGAAATATTATCGGCACGTTATCCTTAAAATCCGCCAACAGTGAAAGAGGCCGGATCAATACGGATCTTCTGCAAACATTGAAGACGGAAACAAAAAACTGGGGTATCGATATCATGCGTACAGAACTCAAGGAAATCGATCCGCCGAAGGATGTTCAGGAAACAATGAACAAGGTAGTTAAGGCTGAAAATGAAAAAATCGCTGCGATAGATTTTGCAACGGCTGCCGAGACAACTGCTGATGGAATCAAGCGTGCGGAAATCAAAAAGGCCGAAGGAATCAAGCAGGCCAAGATCCTCGAAGCAGAAGGCGAAGCGCAAGCCATCAAGCTCGTAAACGAAGCCGCCGACATGTACTTTGTGGGGAATGCACAGCTTTTGAGAAAGCTTGAAGCAGTAGAAACATCGCTCAAAGATAACTCCAAAGTGATCGTTCCTTCGGAATCGGAGCTCGTCAATGTGATAGGAGATCTCGCGGGAGTAACTCCGGTAAAAATTTAACAAGAAGTAAATTGACAAAGTGAATGTAAATGATAGATAATAGGATAGTGGAAACAATTCGACTATCCTATTATTTTTTATAAAACGGAGGAAACGAAAATGGAAGGAAATAAAACACTCGATAATTTGATGGAAGCATTTGCCGGAGAATCTCAGGCAAACAGAAAATATCTTGCCTATTCCAAGAAAGCTGAAGCAGACGGAAAAATCAATGCAGCAAAGCTGTTTAAAGCGGCTTCTGATGCAGAAACCCTCCATGCTCTCAAGCATTTTGACGTAGCGGGAAAAACCGGAACAACGATCGACAATCTCAAAGACGCAGTCAGCGGTGAAACCCATGAGTATCAGGACATGTACCCTGATTTTGTTGCAGAAGCTGAAGCAGCCGGCAACAAAGCGGCTGTTATGTCCTTTACGTTCGCGATGAAAGCAGAAGAAGTCCATGCGAAACTTTACAAGGAAGCTTTGGAAAATCTTGATCAGACAGAGGAGATCTTCTATTATCTTTGCCCTGTTTGCGGAAATATCGAAAAATTTGTTCCCGAAAGATGCAGCATCTGCGGCGTTCCCGGATCCAAGTTTATCAAATACTAAGCCGGTGCGAAGACACGGAAAAAAATCAAGTTAAATCCATGTTTTACTATGAACCGGCAAAAGCTCGACTCGATCAAGCTGCTGCCGGTTTATTTTAAAAAAAGAGGAGTAAAATAGGAATTATCCTTTATAATTCCGGAGTATTGAATATGAAATATTGTATCCTTTCGGGAAGCGCGAAAAAGAACGGAAATACAGCGGCTCTTTTGGAACCGTTTATAAAAGAACTCCATGAGGCGGGAAGCTGCGGTGATTTGATATGGCTTTATGATAAAAAAATCCAGCCATGCATCGGTTGCCGCGCCTGCCAGAATCATTGGACTGTTTTTGGCTGCCCGATCGCTGATGATGGGCAAGAAATTTTTGATTCTGTATTTGAGTGCGATATCGTTATACTGGCTACACCGATCTACTCCTGGTATTGCACGCCGCCGATGAAAGCGATGCTGGATCGCCTGGTATATGGAATGAACAAGTATTATGGAAAAGAGAAGGGGCCGTCACTTTGGGCCGGCAAAAAACTTGCGCTTCTTGTGACCTGTGGCTATCCTCCTGAAAAGGGGGCCGATCTCTTTGAAGAAGGAATCAAACGCTACTGCAAACACTCTGAGCTTGAATATATGGGAATGCTCGCAGAAAGAGACCAAGGGGCAAAAATCGAATTTCTTTCGGAAGGAAAAGCAGACAATGCAAAGGCCTTTGCAAGAAAACTCGCGTATTGAATAAGCAGAGCTAAGACTACTGGGTGGGACAAAATGAGAAAAAGTGAAAAGGGCATATCTACAAATCGCATGCTTTTGCTGCTCGCGATTTTAGCGGGAATATTTGGGACCGCGTTCATCGTTTATCTATCGGGAGGAACAGAGTTTGCATTTACGCATCTTATGTATCTTCCCATCATTCTGGCAGCCTTTGTATTCGGAATGAAAGGCGCAGAACTGAGCAGCCTTTTAGGCGGATTCCTGCTCGGACCCATAATGCCTGTAGATGTATCTGCAGGCATCATGCAGACTCCCGGAAGCTGGATGTTTAGGATGTTTGCGTTTCTTGCAAGCGGCGCAACGATGGCTCTCTTGTTCCGGCGGATGAAACGAGATGATGAAACCCGCGTCAAAAAATCATATACCAATACAACGACCGGATTACCAAATGCAAGCAAATTAAAATTCGATATGTCTAAAATGATCAACGAAAAAGAAGATTTTTGTGTGATCGTATTTAAAATAATAAACTTTGACAACGTTAATCGCTACATCGATTATAGCGTCGGGGAAAAAGCACTTTTTAAAACGATTGCGATTATGAACGCTTTTTTTGAAAAAAACAATATTTATTCGGTTTTCACAAATGAGTTTGCACTTATTTTGCCCGGTTGCGACATTGGTGCTGCGAGAATAAAGGCCAGGGAATTCCTGGATTGCTTCGAAGAACCTATCCACATAGAGGGATTGCCGGTCGACCTTGCAATAAAATGCGGTATCACGAATTATCCGATGCACAGCGGCGAAACCAACGATCTTTTCAAGAAAATGGGAAGGACCTTAGACCAGCAAAAGTTCAATCATGAGCAGCTTTCGATCTACGACCATTCCATATCGGAAAAAAACAAGGCAAAATACGAAACCTTGATTTCGCTTTATGATGCCATTAAAGACAGCCAATTTTCGTTGGTTTATCAACCTATCATTGATTTGAAAAATAATGAGGTCATGAGTGCGGAAGCATTGCTGCGCTGGAATAACAGTGAAGAAATGAGTCCGGCCGAGTTTATAAAAATTGCAGAAGACGCAGCTATTATCAGTGAGATCACAAAATGGGTGATAAGAAACGTCATCGATCAATTAAAGGAATGGAAAAAAGAAGGGCTGAAAGCAAAGGTTGCCGTCAATATTTCATCGAAGGATCTCAAAGATGATTCCATAATAGATTTTGCGACAGATTACCTTGAAGTCAGCGGAATCGAACCCTGGCAGCTTGAATTTGAACTGACGGAAAGAGGCATTATCGAGAATGAAAACAAAGTGGAGCATTTGCTTTCCTGCATCAAAGACATCGGCATGAAATCTTCACTCGATGATTTTGGAACGGGCTATAATTCTCTGATACAGCTCGTGAAACTCCCAATCGATTATTTGAAGATCGATAAATACTTTATCGATAATATTGACAGCATACAGCATCGTTACCTGATAGAGGAGATCATCCACTTGGCACACAGTTTGGGGAAACAAGTCATTGCAGAAGGTGTCGAGACAAAAGAACAATTTGATATTCTTACCGCTCTCAACTGTGATAATATTCAAGGTTACTATTTCAGTAAGCCTATGCCATCGGAACGCTTTAAGGCATTTACAATCGACTTTAATCAAAAGGGAGTCTCAGGAAAGGCTCTCTCAAACCTTACCGGGTAAAGCTTGAGATATAATACTGGTTTTCCTGCTGAAAAGGTGGTATAATGTACTAATTAATGTGCATATGGATTATTCTTTGCTTGGAACCTCTTTGATTATATTTGGAGAAGCTCATTTAGGATTCTGCCCAAATTTTATGAAAGAGATTTTTTTGTATATTACAAAATCATATAACAAACGAAACAATGAAAGAAAAAGAAAAGGAAATAGAATGGAACCAAAAAAATTTAACGAAATGGATCTTTCGGCAGAAATGATGCGGGCGATCACGAAGGAAGGCTTTGATATGGCGACTCCGGTGCAGGCAGAAACGATCCCTGCCATGCTTGAGTGGAAGGATATCATTGCAAAAGCGCCGACCGGCACTGGCAAGACCTTTGCTTTCGGAATTCCGATCATTGAACAGATCGACCCCGAGGATAGCCGGGTGCAGGCGCTTATCTTGGCACCGACTCGTGAACTCGCTCTTCAGATCTGTTCAGAGCTCAGAATGCTTGCGCAGTTCAAGCCTGGCATCAAGGCTGCGACGATCTATGGCGGACAATCTATAGATATCCAGATACAAGCCTTAAAGCAGCACCCAAAGATCGTTGTAGCGACTCCTGGAAGGCTTCTCGACCATTTGGGACGCAGGACGATCAAACTTGACGGCATAAAAACGGTCGTGCTTGATGAAGCCGATCGCATGGTCGACTTGGGTTTCTACAAGGATGTTACGAAAATCCTTGATCTCGTGCCTCACAGAAAAAATCTGGCACTGCTCTCAGCAACGATCTCAAGAGAGGTCATGGACATCGGCTGGGTGTATCAGCGAGACGCAGTCGAAGTTACTGTGCTGGAAGATGTCGAAAATAAACCGGATATCCTTCAATACAGCTTAAAAATATCAGAAAGCCGAAAAGTCGAAACCATGATCCAAATCATGAAAAAAGAAAGCCTTGGACGGATCATGATATTCTGCAATACAAAGCATAAAGTAATAAGGCTTACAAACTGGTTGAATGATAAAGGTCTTTCCGCAGACTGCATACATGGGGATGTCAGGCAAAACATCCGCGAAAAGGTTCTGAAAACATTTCGAAATGGAAACCTCAGCATTCTTGTAGCGACCGATGTTGCCGCGCGAGGTATCGATGTAGATGATGTGGATGCTGTTTTCAACTATGAAATCCCACTTGAAAACGAATATTATACGCACAGGATCGGCCGCACCGGGCGTGCAAAGAAACATGGTGTGGCTTATACCTTTGTCACAAATATGACCGATGAGATCCGCCTTGAGCAGATCGCAAAGTTTACAAAATCAGAAATCGTACCAATGATGCCGGAATAAAAAAACCGCTTCAAATCAATGAAGCGGCAAAGCTTACCCGGATTTACTCTTTTACCCGTAAAAACAATCGGGTAATGGCCACGATCGGTTTATAGAAAATACCTTCGAGCTCACGACTTACTGTCTTGAGCTCTTTTCGTATAGCAATATTCTGTGGACAGTGGCTTTCGCATTTTCCGCATCCCTTACATTGCGAAGCGTTGGG
>CAZKCB010000073.1:4005-8800 GCA_964550965.1 uncultured Oscillospiraceae bacterium | reverse complement strand
CCCCTGCCTTCTCTGAAATTTAATTTCTACTTTTTTATATTCGACGCCGGAAAGGGATTTCCTTTTTTTTATAGCAGATTATTTCCATTCTCTCGGAACAAAGATTTTTTTGAACAAATTGACGGCATAACGATCGGTCATTCCTGCAATGTGGTCTTTGATGACTTCCTCAAGGCCGAATGCTGTGATCATGTCTTTGCTTTCTTCCGGGAGTTCGTGTGGATGCTCCTGATAATAATCATACAGGCAAAAAATCATGTTCTTGATTTTATCGAGTTCCTCTTCGCGCTTGACCTTTTTGCTGTGGTAAACGTTTTCGAACATGAAATTCCTTAGCTTATTCATATAATAGAGCTTTTCTTCGCTCATCGTTATGACGGGTTTTCCGTCAGTACTTGTCAAAATATCGCTGACAAGAGTATTGATCCTCGTGCGGTGATTTGCGCCAAGCATCTTGATGCAATCAGACGGAATATCCTCAAATCGGATCACTCCGCTTCTTAGGGCATCGTCAATGTCATGATTGATATAAGCCACGCGGTCACTGATTCGAACGATCTGGCCTTCCGGAGTCAAGGGGATCTCGTCTCCGGTATGTTTGAGGATCCCGTCCTTGACTTCAAACGTCAGGTTCATTCCCTGCCGTTCAGGCGTGATCTCAAGAAAGGTAACGACGCGGAGACTTTGTTCATTATGTTTGAACCCCCCAAGATGTTTTTCGTCCAGACACTGTTCTCCGTTATGCCCAAAGGGTGTATGTCCTAAATCATGCCCCATGGCGATCGCTTCTGTAAGGTCTTCATTTAGTGCAAGGCCTCTTGCGATCGTTCTTGCAATTTGAGAAACTTCGAGCGTATGCGTCAATCTTGTCCGATAATGATCTCCCTCGGGTGCCAGAAAAACCTGCGTTTTATGCATGAGCCGGCGGAATGCTTTCGAGTGGACGATCCGGTCTCGGTCCCTTTGAAAAGCTGTCCGAAAAGGACATTTTTCCTCTGGCCGATCTCTCCCCAGACTCGCTTCCGCTTTTGTCGCGAAGGGAGATAATATCTCTTTTTCTCTCTTTTCGATATCTTCGCGAAGTATCATGTTTTTATTTCATCTCCTTTTTCAAATCAAGACTCAGTCTCTTCCTGTATGCCCAAAACCACCGTTTCCTCTGCTGCTTTCGCACAAAGAATCTGTTCGTTCCCATTGCACCGTTTCATATCGCGAAACAACAAGCTGGGCAACGCGGTCTTTGTCATTTATCACAAAATCCTCTTCGCCCCAATTGATCAGCGCGATTTTGATCTCGCCCCTATAATCACTGTCGATCGTTCCAATGCCATTGACAAGGCCGATGCCGTGTTTTACTGCGAGACCGCTTCTTGCCCGGATCTGTGCTTCAAAGCCCTGGGGCAGTTCGATCGAAAGACCTGTTGGCACCAAAGCTCTTGCCCCCGGTTTTATTGTAAGGGGAGCATCCAGCAAGGCTCTGATATCCATTCCGGCAGAACCTTCTGTTTCATAAGCAGGAAGTACTTCCGCAGAAGATGTGATTTTAACGATCATATCAGTTCCCTTTCAAGTAGTCCTTCAAGTCGTGTTCCTTATTTCCGATGACGATGCCGCTGTACTGGCTCATATCAATGATCTTGTTGAATGCCTGCGCCATCTTCTCCATGTCGACTGCATCGACTTTTTCGATGACCTCTCGCGGACTGAGGTAACTGCCGCGGAGCAGGAGGTTTTTTCCGTTTGCAAACATACGGCTGCTGACGTTTTCCTGGCTGAACACATAACTGCTTTTAAACTGCTCTTTTGAGATAAGCAATTCGTCCTCTGTCACGCCTCCGTCTTTGAGGATCTGAAGTTCCTCAGAAACAGCAAGGAGCGTATCCTTGACCTTTTCATGACTTACTCCGGCATATATGCTGAAAACACCATCAGTGACATAAGACTGAACATTTGAATAAACGGAATACGCAAGTCCCTTTTCTTCCCGGATATTCTGGAATAAGCGTGAGCTCATGCTGCCGCCCACGATACTGTTCAATAGGATCATCGTGTAAAAAAGTTCATCTTCGTGCCGCACACCTTTGGTTCCAAGGCAAATATGCGATTGTTCGACTTCTTTGATCTTGCTTCTATATTCAGGGACATACAAAGATGTGACCGGCGGATTTTTTGCTTTTTCTCTTTTCAAATTGCCCAGAGCTTTTTCAAAAATATCACACACCGCATCTTCGTTGAAGCTGCCTGAAATAGAGACCACGATACTGTCTGCAGTATACTGGTCTTTCATATAATTCAATACCATGTCACGATCGATCAAAGAAAGAGACTCCACCGTTCCGATGATTGGGCTTTCAAGAGGCGTTCCGCGAAAAACCATCTCCGTAAGCTGATCATGTGCATCATCTTCGGGAGAATCTTCGATCATCTTGATTTCTTCAAAGATGACATCCTTTTCTTTTTCAAATTCGATCGGATCGAATGAGGATTTCATGAACATGTCAGTCAATATCTCGCAGGCTTTTTCTATATTGCTTTCGAGGGTTTTGACATAATAGCAGGTACATTCTTTACCTGTAAATGCATTGCTTTGGGCGCCGATACGATCCAGGTCCTCGGCGATCTTCTTCGCGTTTCTGTTTTCCGTTCCTTTAAACAGCATGTGCTCGATAAGATGAGAAATACCAAGATTACTGTCTTTTTCGTCGATAGAACCGGTTCTGACCCAAATGCCGACAGAAACAGATTCTACAGAAGGAATTTTTTCCATAATTATGCGCGTACCATTTTGCAATGTTTTTGTTTTTATCATATGTTCCATGTTCTCCTTTATTATTATGAATCGCTGATTCCCGGGTGTGCATGGATCTTTCTATGGTATCACACTTAGTATGATACCCACTCCTCAGGACGCAAACAGAAAAGCGGTCCAACTATTTGGGAAGGACCGCCGTTTTTGTTTTGGATGCTTGCATCCGTGCTTCATACCGTCAGCGGTTGCCTGGGTTACAGAAGTTCTTTTCTTGAAAGGTTGATGCGATTCTGTGCATCGATTTCTGTTACCTTTACGGTTACAGTATCGCCTACCTGGAATACATCTTCGACCTTTTCAACTCTTTCCTTCGCCATCTTCGAGATGTGCAGAAGGCCTTCTTTGCCCGGCAGAAGTTCAATAAATGCGCCAAAAGCCATGATGCGTGTTACTTTTCCTTCGTAAATTTCACCGACTTCGATGTCTCTTGTTAGAGCTTCGATTTGTTTTTGTGCTGCTGCAGCACTTTCCATGTTCGGAGAAGCGATGCTTACGGTTCCGTTGTCATCGATATCGATTTTGACGCCGGTTTCACTGACGATGCGGTTGATCGTGCTTCCGCCCTTACCGATGACGACACGGATCTTATCCGGATCGATGTTCATCGTAATGATTCTCGGTGCATATGGGGAAAGCTCGGTTCTCGGTGTGGAGATTTCTTCCATCATGACGTCCATGATGTGCATTCTGCCTTCATGCGCCTGTTTGAGCGCTGCCTGCAGGATCTCCTTCGAAAGTCCGTGGATCTTGATATCCATCTGTATGGCGGTGATTCCATTTTTGGTTCCTGCCACTTTAAAGTCCATGTCACCAAGGAAGTCTTCCATTCCCTGGATGTCGCTCAAAATCGCGACCTTGTCATCTTTTTTGATCAAGCCCATTGCAATACCTGCAACCGGTGCTTTGATCGGAACACCTGCGTCCATGAGAGCGAGTGTGCTTCCGCAGACCGAACCCTGACTTGTGCTTCCGTTTGAAGAAAGAACTTCAGAAA
Source organism: uncultured Oscillospiraceae bacterium (assembly GCA_964550965.1). GTDB lineage: Bacteria > Bacillota > Clostridia > Peptostreptococcales > Anaerovoracaceae > STD2-154. The sequence continues at coordinate 4,997 of CAZKCB010000073.1, read as the reverse complement.
CGACACGGATCGCATACGGGAACTCTTCCGGAGTCGGAAGGACAGGGATCAATGCGCGCTCAGCAAGAGCACCATGTCCGATTTCACGTCTTCCGGGGCTTTTCATACGACCTGCTTCGCCTACGCTGTACGGAGGGAAGTTGTAGTGATGCATATATCTCTTTTCGGTTTCTTCGGTGATGCCGTCGATCGTCTGACCTTCGCCGAGTGTTCCGAGTGTTGCGATTGAAAGAACCTGTGTTTGTCCTCTCTTGAAGAGTCCTGTTCCGTGTGTTCTCGGAAGGAAGCTGGTCTCACACCAGATCGGACGGATCTCATCGCCTTTTCTGTTGTCAGGACGAATTCCTTCATTTAAGATCATGCCTCTGACCTGCTCCTTTGTAATGGCATAAAGCACGTTTCCGATGTCCTTGCCATTTGACGGGAAGATCTCAGCAAAATGTTCTTTGGTTTCTTTTTCTACAGCATCCATATTGTTCAGACGTTCCTGCTTGTCGTAAGTCTGGATCGCTGCGCGCATTTTATCTGAAGCAAACGCTTTTACTTCTTCTTCGATATCCGCAGGGACCTTGTAAAGGATCGCTTCCTGCTTAGGCTTTCCGATTTCTGCAGCGATCTCTTCGATGAACTGAACGAGCACTTTGATTTCTTCGTGAGCAAAGAGGATCGCATCAAGCATGACTTCTTCGGAAACTTCTTTTGCGCCGGCTTCGACCATCATGATCGCGTCCTTGGTTCCGGATACGACAACATGCATGTCACTGACTTCTCTTTCTGCAAGAGTCGGGTTGATGATAAATCTGCCATCAACGCGTCCAACAAGAACGGAAGCGGTCGGACCTTCAAACGGAATATCCGAAATGCAAAGTGCAATCGAAGAACCCAGCATCGCAACGATTTCCGGCGAGCAGTCGTTATCTACGCACATGACCAGTGCAACGACTTGAACGTCATTGTAATAGCCTTTCGGGCAAAGAGGTCAAAGCGTTCTT
>CAZKCB010000073.1:0-3995 GCA_964550965.1 uncultured Oscillospiraceae bacterium | reverse complement strand
AACGGGAGCTCAGGAGTGCCTTTTCGGAAGGTCTGCCTTCTCTTTTGATGAAGCCTCCCGGGATCTTTCCCGCGGCATACATTTTTTCTTCATAATCGCAGGACAAGGGGAAAAAGTCGATGTCCTGTCTCGGCTGTTTGGAAGCCGTTGCCGTCACATTGACGACAGTGTCACCGTAACGTACAGTCACGGCGCCGTTTGCCAACTCGCAGACTTTTCCGATCTCGGCCTGGAACAGTCTGCCGCCAATGGCAGTGCGATATGTTTTGTAATCTGTGAATCTCATAAATAATACCTCCGATTCTACAACTGTTGATGAAATCGGGTCGGCTTGACAAATTAACCCACTCCGCTTCGAATGGACTAATTTCTCAAGCCTGACCCATAACCCGATTAAATAGCTTTAATACCTTTAAAGAAATCACAAATCAATGATTTGTAGATTTCTACTGAATATGGAATAAAGACGGGGGATGAACCCCCGTCTTTCTGTTCCCGTTATTTTCTCAATCCTAAACGAGCGATGAGAGTTCTGTATCGCTCAACATCTTTACCCTTAAGGTAGTTGAGTAAATTTCTTCTTTGTCCGACCATCTTCAGAAGTCCTCTTCTGGAGTGATGATCTTTCTTGTGGATCTTTAAATGTTCGTTCAGATCGTTGATTCTGAATGTCAGAATCGCTACCTGAACTTCGGGAGAACCTGTGTCTCCTTCATGAGTCATATACTCTTGGATAATTTCTGCTTTTTTAGTTTGATCAATCATTGTAAATCTCCTTTTTCTCTTTTCGCCTAAAGCTGTGTGAACGCCGGAGATGCGCAGCACAAAGCAAAAGGTACTTCATTGACGGTTAATCATACCATGGTAAGATGCCGCTGTCAAGCAGTCCCGCTTGATCTGGAGGGACAGTGCTTCCATACTTTCGAACTCAAATTCGTCTCTTATTTTTTCCAAAAACTCAACGCGGATCTCTTTCCCGTAGATGTCTTTGTTGAAATCAAAAATATGCGTTTCCATGTTTTTGAACTTTTTGCCGCCCTTGACCGTAGGCTTCAAACCCACATTCGTAACGCTCGGATAGCGTATGCCATTATGGCTGCAAAAGGTTATATAGACTCCATTTGCAGGAGTTACCATGTCCTCGTCGATCGTAATATTTGAAGTCGGGAATCCGATGGTTCTTCAAAGCCGGTTGCCCATGACTACCGTTCCTCTTGTGCTGTAGTACCTTCCCATCAGAGACAGGCATCGATCCACTTCTCCGCAGGCGATATGGTTTCGGATCACGCTGCTGCTGACGATCTGCCCTCTGACCATATAAGGTTCAAGCACATGCAGACCGAAGCCTTCGGCAAGACCGTATTTCATGAGTGTTTCCGGCGTACCGCTTCCCTTGTGTGCAAAGCGATAATTAAAACCGCAATAGGCTTCTTTCATTTTAAGCTTTTTTACAAGAATGTTGTCGATAAAATCTTCGGCCTCCATGTTTTCGATCGTATGATCAAAATCGACAGAGAACAAATAGTCCACACCAAGATCAGCTAAGATCTTTGTCTTTTCATCTTTATATAAGATGTTTTTTACTGTACTTTCACCCGTCAAGACATTTTTAGGATGATTGCTGAATGTAAAAACCGCACTTTTCAAATTTGCTGAAAGCGCGTTGTTTACGGCTCTTCGGATCAATTCCTGATGCCCTTTGTGAACTCCATCAAAGTTCCCAAGAGCAACGACGGTCTCTCCGATTTGATTGATTTCGTCAAACGAAAAATAACTGATCATTTACAAAGCACCTTATCCGCTACAAAAAGCTTTTCCTCTTGATTATAAAGCATGACTCCGAGAAAACGGGTATCGCAATACACCGAATATGCCCGATCAAGTCCTTCTCTGACTCTTATATGATTTGAGAGATCCATTTCCGCAGGTTTTTTCACCACAATGACTTCATTCAAGCGAAGAGAACCTCCATTTGAGAACCAGGGGATCCTTCGTTCGGGGATCTCGATCACCCCAAGATGCGAAAGCGGAAAATTCACCGGCAAAAGGCGGCTTTCCCAATCCTCCTTCAGTTCTTCTGCTGTTGCTGCTTCTTCGATCCGAAACTCTCCGCTCGCTTTGCGGGCCAAAAAGCTCATCGTTCCACCACAGCCTAAGGTTTGCCCTATGTCATGACAAATGCTTCGGATATAGGTCCCTTTCGAACATAAAACATCAAAAATGGCACGTCCGGTTTTTTGATCAAAAGAAATCAAATCGATCCGATGGATCGTCACCGGTCTTTTCTCTACCTCGATCACCTGATCCATCCTGGCGTATTCATACAGATGCTTGCCATTGATTTTTATAGCAGAATAACCAGGCGGCGTTTGATATATATCCCCACGAAACGCGAAAAGCGCTTCCATGAATTCGTTTTTATCAATCTTTTTGCAAAGTTCCCGTTTGTCTTCTAAAAGCTTTCCCCAGATGTCCCAGGTGTCGGTTTCCACCCCTAAAAGGAGTTCGCAGCGGTACTCTTTTTGATCCAGATCAAGATAATCTATGATCCTTGTCGCATTTCCGATGCAAAGAGGCAAAACACCTACCGCCATCGGATCAAGAGTCCCTGTATGCCCGATCCTTTTTTCTCCGGTAAGTCTTCTCAGCATATAGACCGCATCATGTGATGTCATTCCTGCCGGTTTTAAAAAGTTTATGATCCCTAAATGTCCCATTTATTTACCCGATATCCGAACCAGCTCTGCAGAAGCAGCTTCAATGATTTTTTTTCTTGCTTGTTCCAAAGTGCCCTGGATGGTACATCCGGCGGCCCTCTCATGGCCTCCGCCTCCGAACGCCTGTGATATAAGCGCAACGTTAGCTTTTTCTTTGGCGCGCAATCCGACCTTGACTTTTCCGTGATCGTCCTTTAAGACGATTGCGATTTCAACGCCCTTGATGTTCCGAAGCTGTTCGACGATGCCTTCGGTTTCATGGAAGAAAGCACCGCTTCGTTTGAAATCATCCTGTGAAATCAAAGAAATGCAGCCTTTCCCTTCCGAGAAAAATTCCATTCCGGCGAGAGCGATTCCAGTCAGTTTTACCTTTTCGGGGCGAACATTCTGAAACAGTCTGATCGATATTTTATTATGGTCGATCCCTCGATCGAACAATTCCGTAACGGTAAGATGCGTATTTTTTGTCGTGTTGGAGTACTGGAAGCTTCCTGTATCCGTTACAATGGCTGCATATAAAGCCTCCGCTGTCATCTGGTCTATTTCGATTTCCAACAGTTGAAGTGTCCGGTATATGATTTCTCCGGTAGCTGCCGCTGTCGTATCGACATAATTATACTGCGCGAATTCTTCATGCGTGACATGATGATCTATGCAGGCTGTCTGCCTGCCGCTGAAGAAAAGCTCTGTTCTGCTTTCGAGCCTGGAACGATCACTGCAATCGATAGCGAGGCAAAGATCAGGCACCGTCGGAAGTTCTATTTGCTCAACACAGTATTCCCGGCAATCATCTTCACAGTTTTCGCCGCATAAAAAAGCGAGATTGTGAGGAATGGTTTCTTCAAACAAAACATAAACTGTTTTTCCTTCTTTTCGCAAGGCCCGGCAAAGTGCAAGCGATGACCCAAAAGAATCACCATCCATTTGCACATGGGGAAAAAGAAGAATCGTTTGTGATTCCTTAAGCAATTCAATTATCTTAGTATGTTGGCTATTCCTCATCTTCCGTTTTTTCCGTTTCCTCGGAATGGTCAATCCCAAGTTCTGCAATCACATGAGAAATATGTCTTCCATATTCCATGGAAGTGTCTATCCGAAACAAAAGCTCCGGGACGTGATGCAGCTTGATTTGCTTTCCGATTTCCTTTTTTATATAGCCCTTTGCGCTCTGAAAGGCCGCAAGGACTTCCTTCTTGCTCTCCTCAGACGCTTCTTCTGCGGAAGTCGATCCAAGCAAGGTGATATAAACGGTCGCAAAGCTAAAATCACCCGTGACAT
>CAZKCB010000072.1:403-8924 GCA_964550965.1 uncultured Oscillospiraceae bacterium | reverse complement strand
GCGATGTCAAATACATGTTATGCAACGGAGACGAGGGTGATCCCGGTGCGTTTATGGATCGAAGCATTCTCGAAGGAGATCCACACAGCGTTCTTGAAGGCCTGATCATCGGAGCCAAAGCAATCGGCGCGCACTACGGATTTTTCTATATCCGTGATGAATACGGACTTGCTCTTCGGCATGTACAGCAGGCCATCGAAGATGCACGAAACAGCGGTTTTTTAGGAAAGAACATTATGAACAGCGGTTTTGATTTTGACTGTGAGATCGTAAGGGGCGGAGGTGCTTTTGTCTGTGGAGAGTCGTCTGCGCTGATGGCTTCGATCGAAGGAAGAGTCGGCGAACCGAGAGTCAAATACATCCGTTCCACAGAAAAAGGTCTTTTTGAAAAACCAACCGTTCTCAATAATGTTGAAACGCTTGCAAATGTTCCATATATTATTTCGCATGGATGGGAAGCATTTGCAAAACTCGGAACAGAAAAGAGCAAGGGCACAAAGGTCTTTTCCTTAGTCGGAAAGGTCAACCGCACAGGGCTTGTTGAAGTACCCATGGGCATCCCTCTCAGGGAACTCGTTTTTCATATTGGGGGAGGCATTCCAAATGGGAGGCCTTTTAAAGCGGTACAAACAGGAGGCCCTTCCGGCGGATGTATTCCTGACTCAATGATGGATCTTCCGATCGACTTTGACAGTCTCACTGAAAACGGATCTATGATGGGAAGCGGCGGTATCATTGTAATGGATGATACTACCTGTATGGTCGAGTTGGCGCGCTACTATGTTGCTTTTCTTGCAGGAGAATCCTGCGGGAAATGCACTCCCTGCCGGGAAGGGCTTCGCTGCATGCTTGATATCCTTACACGAATTTGTGAAGGAAAAGGATCGCTTGCAGATCTCGACCAATTAGAAGAGCTTGCCTATACGGCTTCCGGGGCTTCTTTGTGCGAACTTGGGAAAACAGCAGCCAACCCTGTTCTCTCAACACTCAGGCATTTTCATGACGAATATCTGGCTCATATCGTTTCCCACAAATGTCCGGCCGGAGTCTGCAAAGAGCTCCTGCATTATACGATCGTAGCAGATCGATGCAAGGCATGTGGATTGTGCAAGAAAGACTGCCCCGTTTCAGCGATTTCCGGAGAGAAAAAAGTTCCTCACGTTATCGATCAGAATCTTTGTATCAAATGCGGAGCCTGTATGGATGTCTGCCCCTTTGATGCAATCGTCAGGGAATAAGGAGGTGTGAGGAAAATGAAGATCACGATCGATGGCATCGATATCGAAGTCACCGCCGGAGAAACGATCATGGAAGCTGCAAAAAGAGCAAAAATCTTTATTCCGGGTCTTTGCTTTGATGAGGCCACAGGCGGAGGAAACAACTGCCGGCTCTGTATGGTCGAGTTGGAAGAAAGAGGACGCCAACGTTTGGTTGCAGCTTGTGCTTTTCTCGTAAAAGACGGGCTCGTCATCACGACTTCCACAGAACGGGTTTCCAGGATAAGAAAGACGCTTTTGGAACTCATGTACCTGCAGGCACCGAAAAATGAAACCATCCTTGCTTTGATGGAAAAATGCGGTGTTGCACCGCCGGCTTCCCTTCCGATGAAAGCCGAAGGGAAGAACGGCATTGACGGCTGCATCCTTTGTTCCCGCTGCGTCAATGCCTGCGCCCATCTGGGCGCGGCGGCGATCAGTACCATCGGGCGCGGTGTGATCAAGGAAGTGAACACACCCTACGGCAAAGCAGCTGATGTCTGTATCGGCTGCGGAGCCTGTGCGGAGGTATGTCCTTTGAAAACGATCGAGGTAGAAGATACCGAGGATGGCCGTAAAATCTGGAACAAAGACTTCTCCTGGATACGCTGTGAAGGCTGCGGCGCGATCATAACGACAGAAGCCCATTACCGGGCTTTAGAAAAGATTTTAAAGGAGAAAAACGCCCCGATGCAAGAGCATCTGCTTTGCCCCGTCTGCAAGCGCAAATATATGACCGATATTTTTGCCGCCTCTTTTGGGGAAACAGAATGCTGATCTACAGAGCGGCTTTTCTCTTCATCCGGCGGAGTCTGCCTTTCGGCTCCGCCTCTACTCTTCTTGATTCGATTATTTTCTGTATCGACTTGTTGAACGTAAAATCATCGAGTTTGCAGTCTTTAAGATAGGCTTCTGTTTTTTCCGGGAATTTCACATAGCACACAGACACTGCCCAGGCGATTCCCATATTTACATAATAAGCATGATGTGCTATTTGGTTCAAAGACTCAAGTACTCTATCGATATATTCTTCGTTGATGTAATGCATCAGCATCATAACAACAGCAAAGCGAACAGAAAACTCCTTTTCATCGTCGATGTGATCCGTCAGCAGCTCCCATATTTTTTCGCTGTTTTGTTTATTGACCTTTATCCCTGCGCAAAAGCTGTCACAGATCCCCCAGTTTGTTATCATGGGCAAAAAGTCTTCGATGTTTCGGAGGCTCTCTTCTAGTTCGCATTTTGCATATCCGATCACCATACCTTTCAGCATGATTTCCTCATAATAGTCAAAAGATGCTTCCTCAAAATATGTTCTAAAATCGGCCTTTGCAAGGTCTTTTGCCAGCGCGCGAAGAAGCGGCATACGGACGCCTATCATTTCAACAGCTCCCGGGATCAATTTGGAAGAAAACTTCCGGTATTTTTCATCGGTCAGGGCAAACAGCTTTTCACGAATTTCTTGAGTCATCGTTCTCTCCTTTTGTTGCCACATCTTGCTTCGGCAGTTCAGGTTTTCAGTGATTTTTTATTATATCACTTTTCTTTGTTAAAAAAAACACACACGCTGCGTTTTTTATAGTATAATCTTGGGTAAGAATAGAAATATAAATTGTACTGACGTCCGAAGATTCGTCTGAGGGGAAAGGCACATCAATGAAACATTTAATTGACAAGCTCGAAAGAGAGCACCACCTGACAAAGGAAGAATACATCTCCCTGATCGATGGCAGGACACCCGAACTTGCCGCTTATCTCTTTGAGAAAGCACAGAATATTCGCAGGCATTTCTACGGAAATGATGTTTACATGCGAGGTCTGATCGAATTTACAAGCTACTGTAAAAATGACTGTTATTATTGCGGACTCCGAAAAAGCAACAAGCAGGCAGAACGTTATCGTCTGTCCAAAGACCAGATCATGGAATGCTGCGCGATCGGATATGAACTTGGTTTTCGTACCTTTGTCCTTCAAGGTGGCGAGGATCCGGCTTTTCGCGATGAAATAGTGGTCGATATCATCCAAACGATAAAGCAGCGCTACCAGGACTGTGCTCTGACTCTTTCCATCGGTGAAAAATCATATGAAAGCTATCTGGCGTATTATAAGGCCGGTGCGGACCGCTATCTTTTACGCCACGAAACAGCCAACCCGGTCCATTACAGCAAGCTGCATCCGGAGGAGCTTACTTCTGAAAACCGCAAACGCTGCCTTCGGGATCTCAAAAAGATCGGTTTTCAGGTTGGTACCGGGTTTATGGTCGGCTCACCTTATCAAACGACGGAAAACCTCGCGGAGGATCTTTTATTTATCGAAGAGCTTTCACCGGAGATGGTCGGAATCGGCCCCTTCATTCCTCACCATGAAACGCCTTTTGCCGAAATGAAAGGTGATGATGGGCAGCTTACTTTATTTATGCTGGGTCTTCTCCGCCTCATTCTGCCAAGCGCCCTTCTTCCGTCAACAACTGCGCTCGGAACGATCGATCCTGAAGGTCGTGAAAAAGGAATCCTGGCTGGCGCAAATGTAGTCATGCCAAACCTCTCGCCTCTTGACGTGAGAAAAAAATATCTCCTGTACGACAACAAGATCTGTACGGGAGATGAAGCAGCGGAATGCCGTCACTGCATGGAACGGCGCATGAACAGCATCGGCTATGATGTTGTAGTCTCACGCGGCGATTTTAAGGCTGATACGGCGGATCAGTAAGATCGTTTCCATTTTCCGGTTTATGCACTGAATTTCTAAAAGCGAAGCTTAACTCCTTCGCTTTTTTATTTTTATACATCAAATCATCAAGATAATGAATAAACTGATCGAGATCATAGCAAGTCGGATCGTAAACATCAGCTCCATAGCTGCAGGAGAGAGTATATGATTTTTCCCCTTGCTCATTATACTTCTGAAACGTATTTGTAAACCTCCGCATTACCTGATTAAGCTGGATTTTATTTATATCATCAAGCAGAACGATAAATTCGTCTCCCCCGAAGCGAGCTATCACATCCGTTTTTTTCAAGCAGCTTCTTACAAGCCTGATCGTTGTTTTCAGAGCCTCGTCACCCGCACTATGGCCATAACTATCATTGATTTGCTTCAGGCCATCCAGATCAAAAAAGATAAGAGCAAAGTCTTTTTCGCTTTTTTGCCGAACCCTCTGCCCGAGGTAATACTCAAAGGATGAACGGGCCCAGGCACCTGTCAAGCTGTCGATGTGGACCATCCTTTGCTGCAAAAAGTTATATACGATGACAAGTGAAAAGGCACAGGTACTCCACATCAAAAGAACGCCGTAAAACAGGCCTTGAAGGAATGCACCGACCAGGGGCAGCACACCAAAAAGCATAAGAGGAAGATATTCTTCTTTTACGAGCTTCCTTCGGCGATGAAAAATCGAAAAAACAGCAAGAACAATGTAAAAGTAGGTGATCCCCATCGAAAGCGGAAAAAAATCTCCGCGCACGTATTTGTTTGCCTCATTGATATAAAACACGAACCCATAGAATGGAGAAAGCAGGGTCAATACAAAATTCACAGCAACAGGTACAAGCAAAAGAGTATTTTTGGGGAGCCTGATATCCCGAATATGGATCCAGCGTGAGATAAATCGATACCAATTGTAGGATAGGATCGGCGCAACGGTGAATAAACAAATATGGAGGAAGTAGGCAGCAGGAGCAACGAAACTGCCTTCCATCTGATTTAAGATACAGGTCATCGCTTCAAAGAAAAGTTCTATGCTGATCACAAGGGATACGCGTTTGAACAACTGGGTCAATTCGTCTTCCGGATCCAAACTTTTTTTTGCAATAAAAAAAACAGCCAAAAGCAAAAGCATTGCGACGATATTAATATCAATCCGAAGAAATACATCCATCGATACACCTTTAATTATTCTATGGATCACAAAGAAAGAAGCTTCTCGGTCAGGTCTTTTATGATCAGCGCGGTCAATCCCCAGATCGAACGGTCCTGATAGCGATAAACAGGTATCGTTGTCACGCCTTTTCTCCATTTATAGTCGCTTGTCGAGTTGATTTTCTCATAGGGGAAATCTTCCGGTACATGCGGAAGGACATCCATCTCGAAGCTGACCGGAGGATTTTCCAAAAACCAGGCTAAGGGTACAAAAAATATTTCTTTGACTTCGTCCTCGTTTGGCCTTAGAGCGTCACAAGCTTCTTGGTTGAGGACTCCAAGAAAAGGATACATGGTATAGTTGCTATAGGTATGAAGATAATCGAGAGGAGAAATCACTCGGATCGCGTCAGGCTCCAGTTTCAGCTCCTCACAGGTCTCCCGTACTGCACATTCTTCACGGGTTTCACCTTCTTCGATCCTTCCTCCGGGGAAGCAGATCTGGCCAGGCTGGACCTTCAAATCTTCAGAACGTACTTCGAAAAGAAGAACTAGTTCGTCATTTTTTTCAATGAGCGGCACTAAAACAGAATAAAAATGATACGGCCCTTGCGGTTTTGGCGCCCACCCTTTAAAAATCTTTTCCACATCATCGATCATCAGTTTCTTCATTTCCGACACACCTTTGCATTGTTCTTTACGCATCAAGGAAGATATTCCAGTTCTTTGTTCCAAAATCGTGCAAATTCAAGATACCCACGCGTGATGAACGGACTATGCTGTTCGACCTTCAACGGGCAGGCCTTGATCGTTTTTTTTCCGGTCTTGTATGCCTTTAGCAGCTGATTCTGTCCATCGATCATGGCATAACAGCGAAGAATGGAACTCTCGGGATCAAGAGATTCATCCATTTCATAATAATCGGGAGAAAGCTCAACGAGCAAAGCAGGCTCTTCCAGTTCCGCTTCTTCAAGTTTTTCTGCATCAGACAAATCAAAAGTCAAAGGGCGCCACTTTGTTACCTCTATATCGATCAGGGGAATTTCTTCAGGATGATCTTCCAGGTAGCTATGGAGCTTTGTAAGATTATAACAGATCTTCCCTCCCGAAAGCATTCGGTTTGCGGCGAGGTCATTTACTGCAAGTCTTTCACCTGCGGAAGCACTGCAAAGGGTATCGCCGGATTCTTCTAAAAGCATGCGTGGATGAATAAAGGCGTTTTCTTTTCGATTGCTTTGTATATAGGCCTTTAAGAGTTTGTTTCTAAGTGCGATGTCGAAATCTCTGTAAAAACGGCTTTTCCCCCAAATCTTAACTGCTTCATGTTCAAAATGTGCAGGATCATTCCAGACTTGAAGAAATTGACGGTAGCCAACGATCCCCCCCACATCCTCAGGAGGGCAGGCTCCGGCTCCGGCTAAGATAAAGGGTGCATCGGATCCACAATCATCGATACTCTTTTCAACGCTTATTTTGTGCTCCCAGACAGCCTCAAAATCATAGGTATAGTTGAATGTTTTGTACTCTTCGAGATAAGGTTCGATTCCAATACTCGGCTGCTTTACCTTTTTTTCAAGGATCTTTCGGATCTTTCCGTCCGGATCCTCACCACGCTCTGGCAACCTCTCTTTGAATTTTTCACTGTAATTCTTATATTCCTCATAGTCATCAAGGTTTTCGGTTATAATTGGTCCGGAGGATAAAAAAGAAAAGCGAAACAAATGAAAATCAAGCCATCCCATTGAAATCTGGATAACGGCATGCAACTGACTGAATGTAAAATCTGCAGGTACAAGAACCCTTCTCCATACACTGGGATTCATCATATTTAATTCGATCAGTAATTGATAGCCCTTCAAATCAGTACCTCGCTTCTATTGAAACCAGTCTCCGATATCTTGGATCGCCTGACTGCTTTAAAATACCCGAATACCGTACTCCTTAAGCATTTTGCATAGGCAGAATACAGGCAATCCCACCACATTAAAAAAATCTCCTTCGATTTTTTTAACAAAAGTCGAAGCATAGCCTTGGATCGCATAGGCACCTGCTTTTCCTTGAGGTTCAGAGGTATTTACATATCGCAGTGCCTCTTCCTCTGATATCGCTCTAAAATCGACCTTCGTCATTTCGCAGGAAATTTTATGTTCTCCTGTCGCTGTATCGATGATTGCAATTCCCGTATAAACCTGATGGGTTCTGTTTTGAAGCTTTAGGATCATCGATAAAGCATCTGCATCATCTGCCGGCTTGCCTAATATCAAGTCGTCCAGCGCAACTAAGGTATCTGCACCGATCACAAGGCTGTTCTGATGTTTGGTGGCTACATCCTTCGCTTTTTCATAGGCCAGAGTTCTTACTGCTTCTTCCGGAGAAATCTCCTTTGGAAGCGTCTCATCTACAGAACTGCTCTCTATCGTATAATTTAAACCAAGCATATCCATCAATTCTTTTCTTCTCGGCGAGGATGATGCTAAAACCAAATCTCTCATATATTACATTTCCTATTTCCAATTTTTTTCTTAGCTGCAGATTCCAATATCGACCAACTCGATCTGCCCACAATATTCTTTTGCGTTCTCCGCTAAATGCACAGGCTTGAGAGCGTGAAATACGATCGTATGATCAGCTTTTATCGCATCTTCGTCAGCCTCCGCGCTATCCCCGGAAAGTCCGCTTGGGATGTCCAAAGCGTAAACCTTTGCTTCTGACGAATTGGTGGCCCGAGCAAGGCCTCTGACTCTATCATTCAAGCATCCATGGAATCCCGTACCGTAAATAGCATCTATGACAATGTCCGCGGGAGGTTCTCCCCATATTTCTCCAGATGCAAGGTTAGAAAGAATTTCAGGAATCATGATCATTGGAATGCCAAGTTTCATGCATAATTCCATATTGCTAATAGCATCGGATGTGGTTGGCGTCCCTTCGGCTAATATTACCTGGATGTTTGCTCCATGTTGAGCCAAATTTCTTGCAACAACGAAACCATCGCCTCCATTATTGCCCTTTCCGCAAAAAACGAGCACTCGCTTGTCTGCGACGCGCTCTTTCTTCTTAATAAAATCTGCGGCTCCAATACCCGCATTTTCCATCATTTGATAATAAGACAGCCCCTTTTCTGTGGCTTTTTTTTCGATTTCTTTCATTTGTCCACAAGTAACAAAATTATATTCCTCTTTCATTTTGTCCCTCCGACATGAACACATGCCTTACATCCAAAAAATGACATTAGGTCTATCCCTTGATGAAAGAAGTTCTTCCCATACTATATTTATGTCTATTATACCATAAAACACCCTGTTGTAAAACTACGCAGCAACTTTTTTAAACACAGCTTAAAGGCACTTTTTTCAATTCAACTCACCAAAAAAAAGAACCAAATAAAAACGAACCCTTTTCCTACA
>CAZKCB010000072.1:0-393 GCA_964550965.1 uncultured Oscillospiraceae bacterium | reverse complement strand
TAAAGGGTTCGTTTTATCAATTATTTTACATTCTCAGCGTTTACAGAAAAGCTTATCCCCTCGGCTGGTCCTCGGTGATTTCTTCAAGGGATCTTCCCATAGTCTCTTTGCCAAGCAAAGCTACAACAACTGCAACTGCAGCAAAGACGGCAGTGAAAATCGCAAACAGAAAACTGTAGCCCGCTTCGGTTCCAAACGCTTTGTAGACCGTCGGCACAACAAAAGGTGCCGAAAAAGCACCGAGCCTTCCGAAAGCCGCAGCCCATCCTGATCCGCTCGCTCTTGCAACGGTAGGATATACTTCCGGGGTATAAGCATAAACGCAACCCCAGGCGCCAAGGCTGAAAAAGTAAAGCAAACATCCAAACACAAGGACTTGTGTATAGGTTCCTG
>CAZKCB010000071.1:0-8934 GCA_964550965.1 uncultured Oscillospiraceae bacterium | reverse complement strand
AAAAACTGACCGCAGACGTTATGCTGAGCAGACCTGATATTTCTTACATCCTTTTTTCGGAAGAGGAAGAAATCAGGACAGTTTCCTGCACCGGAAAAACCCTGAAACCATATTTGGATGACCTTGCCCAAATCGCGGGGCCGACGGTGCGCTCCCTTCCTCCGAAAACAGCCGGCATCACAGGCTGCCGTTGTTCCGCTGCTGTTTTTATGCCATGTGGAGTAGGGATCGATGTCGGTGCTTTTCTCAAAGCAGTTGTAGGAAGAAATGCAGTGTTTATTCCCGGCAGCGGAGCGTTGTGCTGCGGATCTTCCGAAAGCGATGCAAAGGCAGTCGAACTCGTATTGCAAAAAGGCTGCCGTGCTGAAATCGCAGCAATATTTTTTGATCAGGCAAAGCCCATCAATCCTTTGGAAGCACGGCTGATGCGGAATCATTATAAAACAAAATATTCGGTACAGGCAGGCAAGAGGTAAATTATGATCGTCTTGCACATCGATGCGAACAGCGCCTTTCTTTCCTGGACGGCGGCAGAAATGCTGAAAAATGGAGCCGCAGTAGATCTTAGGACCGTGCCTTCTGTTATTGGAGGCGATCCGAAGAATCGACACGGTATCGTTCTCGCGAAATCTATGGCCTGTAAAAAAGCCGGTATTATCACGGGAGAAAGCTTATTTGAAGCCAAAAGAAAGTGCCCCGAACTCATCATCGTGCCGCCCGATCATGCGCTTTATCGGAAATACAGCGCCAGGATGTATGAATTGCTATGCGCTTACTCCCCGATCATCCAAAGGTACAGCATCGACGAATGCTTTGTCGATTATACCGGGAACGAGACCTGCTTTGGGGAACCGGTAGCAACTGCGCATAAGATCCGCGAGGAAATCAAGCAAAAGCTTGGGTTCACCGTAAACATAGGGGTATCCTCAAATCCTCTTCTTGCAAAAATGGCATCGGAATTTGAAAAGCCGGATAAGGTCCATACACTCTGGCCGGAAGAGATCAAAGAAAAAATGTGGCCGCTTCCTGTGAGGGAGCTTTTTATGGTGGGAAGGGCTTCTGAACAAAAACTTAAAAAAGTCAATATCAATACGATCGGCGATCTGGCTTCAGCAGATCCCCATTATATAAAATCAATGCTGAAATCCCATGGGATCATGCTTTGGCAGTATGCAAACGGGATCGACCATTCAAAAGTCATTCCCCAAAGTGAAAGTGAGCAAAAGGGAATCGGGAACAGCACAACGACCGCTTATGATGTGACCGATCGAAGAGAGGCACAAAAAATATTGCTGTCTCTTTGCGAACGTGTTTGCCTGCGGCTTAGAACCAGCGGAGAAAAAGCTACGCTGATATCGGTCAATCTCAAAAGCGCAGAATTTGTTTCTTACAGCCATCAGATAAAGCTGCAATCGGCAGTCGACGGGACCTCGGAAATCTACCGAAATGTCAGGGAATTGTTTGATCAATGCTGGAAAGGTGAACCGCTCAGGCTATTGGGGGTGTCTGTTTCAGGCTTTTCAGAAGAGACTGGAGAGCAGCTTTCTCTGTTTGATCAGCAGGATGGAGAGAAAAATAAGGAGCTCGACAAAGCAGTTGACGAGATCCGCCGTAAATATGGTGAAGAGGCAATTATCAGGGGCACTTTCGCTGACGGAAACATCGCTCCGCTTACAGGCGGAAGCCACGAGGAATAAGAGATTTAGACGCAGTGCGCCTGCTTGCCATTGCAGAAACAGTATGATAAACTGAATGCTGGATGAAAATCATCATTGTTCATAAAGGAGAAAATCATGCGTATTGTCATAGATGGAATGGGTGGGGACAATGCTCCCTTTGAAATCGTAAAAGGCTGTGTCGAAGCAGCCAAAAAGATTCCGGACGAGCTTATTATCGTAGGAGATCAGGACCTGATACAGGCAGAACTGAATAAATATAAGTATGATGCAGAGCAGATCAAGATCTATCATGCATCCGACGTCATAACGAACGAAGATACGCCGGTTCGCGCCGTAAGAACAAAGACCGAATCTTCAATGGTCAAGGGGATAACTCTTCTAAAGAACCAGGAGGCAGATCTTTTTATTTCTGCCGGAAATACCGGAGCGATCATGGCGGGTTCGCTGTTTATTCTCGGACGGATCCAGGGTATCGACCGACCGGCACTTGGTGCTACTTATCCTATGCTCAGCGGTGGAGTTGCACTTCTTGTGGACTCCGGTGCAAACCCGGAGTGCAAGCCAAACAACCTGCTTGAATTTGCAACGATGGGCAGCATCTACATGGATAAGGTTTTAAATGTTAGAAATCCAAGAGTTGGACTTGTCAATATCGGCACGGAAGAAACAAAAGGGACCACTGTCCAAAAAGCGGCGTATCAACTCCTTGAAAAAAGCAGTGTCAATTTTATAGGGAATGTGGAAGCCCGCGAGATCCCTAAAGGACCTTGCGATGTCATCGTCTGTGACGGATTTGTAGGAAACGTCATATTAAAGCTGACGGAAGGCCTTGCATGGAGCATTTTTAAACTTGTAAAAACCAAGATCATGAGCAGCCTTGTTTCCAAGATGGGTGGACTGCTTGTTTCAGGAAAACTAAAAGAGCTTAAAGACATGTTTGATTACTCTGAATACGGCGGAGCTCCGATCCTCGGAGTCAAAGGTGCGGTGCTTAAGATGCATGGATCTTCGGAGGCAAATGCCGTTAAAAATGCAATCATAAAAGGAATCCCTTATGTAGAAAATCATGTCGTTCAGATCATTCAGGATTCTGTTCTCGAACTGGAGGAAGTGATCATCAGTGAATAGTGAAAACTTTTCAGTGAAGCTAGGCTACGATTTCAAGGATCCCGCACTTTTACAGACGGCCCTTACACACAGTTCCTATTGCCACGAAGGCAAAAAAAACGGCTTAAAAAACAACGAACGTCTCGAGTTTCTGGGGGACTCTATTCTTGATGCCGTGATCGGTGCACATCTGTATGATCGTGTAGCCGACGTGGAAGAAGGAAGACTGACAAAACTGAGGGCCCAGATCGTTTGTGAAGGTTCTCTCGCGGAATGCGGAAATCGCTTCGGCATCGGAGAAAGCCTGAACCTTGGAAAGGGAGAAGAACTTTCCGGCGGACGCACAAGAAACTCCATCATTGCGGATGCGATGGAAGCTGTGATAGGGGCTATTTTTTTGGACGGAGGATTTGACCAGGCGAAAGACTTTATAGTAAAAGCCTTTGAGCCCACGATCGACAAGGCGATCGATGGCAGGATCCATACCGACTTCAAAACAGATATCCAGGAAAAACTGCAGGCAAAAGGCGGGAAAGAGATCATTTATCGCATCGATAAAGAAGAAGGCCCGGACCATCAGAAAACATTCTATATCAGCTTGTGGTTTGAAGGTGAAAAAATCGGTGAAGGTCTTGGAAAATCGACAAAAGAAGCGGAACAAAATGCAGCGAAAGCAGCATTGGAGGGATAGATTTGTATTTTAAAAAGATAGACATCCAAGGATTCAAATCCTTTGCGGAACCGGTCAGTATCGAATTCCACAGTGGGATCACCTGCATTGTCGGTCCGAATGGGAGCGGCAAGAGCAATATTTCCGATGCCATCCGTTGGGTGCTCGGTGAACAGAGTCCTAAAATGCTTCGCGGAGGCAAGATGGAGGAAGTCATCTTTGCAGGGACGGCAAACCGAAAATCAAGAGGTATGGCAGAGGTCACACTTGTGATCGATAACAACAGCCACATCCTTCCGATCGACTATTCCGAGGTTGCCATCACAAGGCGCATGTATCGTTCCGGCGAAAGCGAATATCTGATCAATAAAGTACCTTGCCGCCTTCGTGATATACGTGAGCTTATCATGGATACAGGGATCGGCGTAGATGGGTACTCCTTGATCGGACAAGGAAAGATCGCTGAAATCGTAAGCAACAAACCGGAAAGCCGCCGCGAAATTTTCGAGGAAGCTGCCGGTATTGTAAAATATCGAAGTAAAAAAGAAGAAGCGGAGCGTAAACTCGCAGCCTCAAGAGGAAATCTCGACCGTGTCGATGATATCGTTTCGGAGATCGAAGGCCGGATCGGGGGCCTGCGTGAAGACAGCATCAAGGCAGCAGAATACCTTGAACTCAAAGAACGCGGAAAAGGCATCGAAATCGGAATCGTTTTAAAAAACGTAGAAACCATTGAACTGAAAAATGAATATATCAAAGACGACCTGATGGAACTTTCCAACCGGATCGAGGAGTTTAAAACCGAGAAGGAAGCAGTTGACAAAGACGTTGCTGAAAATCGGGCAAGAAACGAAGAACTTGAGGTTTTGGGAAGCCAGACAAGAGACAAATTGCTTGCTTTGATCGAAGAAATCAACATTCTTTCAGGGCAGACGCAGCTTCGCGGTGAAAAACTTGCGAATCTTGAAAAGGACAAAGAGCGTATTTCTGCGGAACTTGATGTCCTTGCCCAAAAACGAGAGCGTGAGGAAGAAAATGCATCCGGCTTGCGCGTCACAAAGGAAAAAATAGAGTCCGAGCTTTCCGTCCTGCAAAAGGATCTTCAAGCAAAGACCCGAGAATATGAACGCCTGACAAAAGAATTTGACGAAGCCGCAAAGGCGGTCGATAAAAATAAAGATAAAATATATGAACTCCACAGCTTTGTTGCGTCGAAAACCGGCGAGATCAACAGCTTAAAAAACCTTGGTAGCAATCTGGAAAAGAGAAAAGCGCAGCTGACAAGCGAAAAGGAAATTTCGGAAACGGCGGATTCTGCGGAGAAGCAGGAATTTGAAACGGTGCAGGAAGCACGTGATAAAGCGGCGCGTGAACTGGAAGAAACAAAAAAACAGAAACTGTTTTCGGAGCAGGAACAATCGCGACTGCTTTCCGAGGAACTGCTTTGCCGTAAAAAAGTAGATGAATTGAAACTCACGATCGGGGATATCGCCGCAAGGCGCAAAATGATCTCTGAGATGGAAAGCGCTTACGAAGGCTATAATTCCGGCGTCAAGTTTGTCATGAAAGCAGGGCTTTCAGGCCTTCACGGTGTTGTTGCCGAACTGATGAAGGTGCCGAGAGGCTATGAAACGGCAATAGAGACAGCTCTTGGCGGAGCCGTACAGAACATTGTTTGTGATAATGAAAAAAATGCGCAGGACGCCGTCGCCGCACTCAAAGCAAATAAGGCGGGAAGACTCACGTTTCTTCCAATTACAGGCATCCGTGGTTCGCGCGGCACGCACGATGAAAATTTAAAAAAGGCCGAGGGTTTCCTGGGCTATGCTGTCGATCGCGTCGAGTTTGATGGTAAATACAAAAATATTATGGAATATCTGCTTGGCAGAGTCGTTTTAGTCGATTATCTCGAACATGCCGTAAAGCTTTCCAAAAATGCGGCAGCAGGGGGACTTCGTTTTGTTACGCTCGACGGAGAAGTCATCAACGCCGCCGGAGCAATTACAGGAGGCGCATTCCGCAGCAACACGGCCGGACTGCTTGAACGGAAAGCCGAAAGTGAAAAGCTCAAAGAACATTACCTTGGTTTCCTCAGGGAACAGGAAGAACTGGTAGGCAGACAAAACATTCTGGCGCAGAAGATCCAAAAGAATAAAGAAACACTTTCGGTGCTCGAAGCAAAATATCGGGAAAGCGAAATGGAACTTTTGACCTGGAGCAAGGATATCGACCGCTTGTCTTCACGCCTTTCTGACAGCGAAAATTCAAGAACTAAGCTTGAAAAAGAACTTGCCAATATAGCACAGGAAGAAAATTCTGCCTCAATTATGATCAAAAAGCTTGAGGCAAGCGTGCGTGATGCCCAGGCTGGCATTGCAGAGGCGGAACGTTTAGCTGAAGAGGCTATGCTCACGAATGAACAAGCAAAAGCAACGATGGGAGATGCTTCCGAGGCGATCACGCAGGCAAGACTTCTTGCAGGTACAACTGCAGGCGAACGCAGCAATATCGATCAGCTGCTGTCTCGAATTGAACTTCTTCTTCAGGAATTTCAGGACGAAAAACAGCAAAAGCTCAACTCCCTGGCGATCCTTGACAGGGAAAAAGAATCTCTCTCGAACGGAGATGAGGGAACCGCAGGAAGGCTTGCGCAAAGAGAAGAAGAAAAGGTCGACGCGGAAACATCCGTTGCTAAAATCACAGAGGAAAAACTCCTTGTGGTGCGATACTTGAACGAGATCCAACAAAAACGCGAAAGCATGGAAGAGATCCTGCTTGGATATCAAACCGAAAAACATGAACTTGAACTGAAACTCGCAAAGAACGAAACACAGGTCGAATCCTGGAAAGAAAAGCTTTGGGAGGATTTTGAACTCTCCTATTTGCAGGTGATCGAGTTTAAAAAGAGAGACTTTAATATGGCGGCAGCCGTAAAAGAAAGCCGTGAAATAAAAAATAGAATAAAAGAGCTTGGCGATGTCAACGTTGGCTCGATCAAGGAATATGACAGCGTAAAAGAGCGTTATGAATTCCTCACCACGCAAAGAGACGATCTCCTTGCGGCCATGGAATCGCTGATCCAGATCATTGAGGACATGGACCGAACGATCCGAAAAAGCTTCAAAGAAAGCTTCGACCAGATCGTTGTGAATTTCGAAGCCACATTCCAGTCTCTCTTCGGAGGAGGAACAGCCGAATTGCGTCTTGAGGACGAAACCAAACCGCTTGAGACAGGAATCGAAATCATTGCACAGCCACCGGGTAAAAAACTCCAGAATATCAATCTGATGTCCGGCGGAGAAAAAACCATGACTGCAATTGCATTGATGTTTGCGATCCTTAAGACAAAACCGACACCGTTCTGTATTCTGGACGAGGTCGAAGCGGCGCTTGACGATGCCAATATCGATCGATTTGCGGCGTATTTAAGGGATTTTAAAGAGATACAATTTGCACTTGTCACACATCAAAAGGCCACCATGGAATACGCAGATGTGCTGTACGGTGTTACCATGCCCGAGCAGGGAATTTCAAAGATCATATCCTTGAAGCTCGGCGACCACTTTGAATTATAAGACTTGGAGGACAAAGCGTGTTTGAACAAAAAAAGAAAAGCTTCTTTGGGAGACTGCAGGAAAAGATCGAAGATGTAATCAAGATGAGACCCGAAATCGATGAAGAAATGATGGAAGAACTCGAAGAGGTTCTGATCGCTTCGGATATCGGGATGGATACGACTTTTAAAATCACAGCAAAGCTGCGTGAAGATATAAAAACAAAAAATATAAGAGATTCGGAAGGCGTAAAGGAAAGGATCAAAGAGATCATCTGCGAACTGATCGACAAAGGCGAAGCACATAATCTCTCTGAAGCAGTACCGCTTGTGATATTCGTGATCGGTGTCAATGGAGCCGGGAAAACGACCTCGATCGCAAAGCTCGCACATCGCTATCGTGAAGAAGGAAAAACGGTCCTTCTTGCCGCTGCGGATACCTTCCGTGCGGCCGCTGCTCAACAGCTTGAAATCTGGGGAGACAGAGTTGGCGTCGATGTGATCAAGCATCAGGAAGGGGCAGACCCTTCGGCTGTTATCTTTGATGCCGTACAGGCTGCAAAAGCAAGAGGGATCGATGTTCTGATCTGCGATACCGCAGGAAGACTTCAGACAAAGAAAAATCTCATGACAGAACTTGAAAAAATGTACAAGGTCATTGGTAAGGAATTCCCGGAAGCGGAAAAAGAAGCGCTTCTCGTTCTTGATGCCGCATCGGGCAAAAATGCGGTTTCTCAGGCGAAGGAGTTTGGCGAGGTCACACAGCTTACCGGGATCATCTTAACGAAGCTTGACGGAACAGCAAAGGGCGGCATCGTCATCACGGTCAGTGATATGTTCCAGATCCCTGTCAAATTTATCGGTCTCGGCGAAGGCATGAAAGATATGGAGCCTTTTGACCCGAAGAGCTTTGCAGAAAGCCTGTTTGAATAGCCTACGTTTCTAAAAAATCAAAAGCAAGACCGCCGTTTTTAAAACGGCGGTCTTTTTTGTAGAAAAAAGAGTTTATGGCAGAAAAAATCAAGCCTTCTTTTCTCTCTGCATGTGCCAGCAGATGAGATTATAGATGATACGGCAAAAAATATAAAGCACAACAAAGCCAAAGATGCTTAACCAATTGGTACTTTCTATTGTTTGCTTGCAGATAAAAAAATTATATATGCAAATCCCGATAAAAATTAAAAGTATCGTTATAAATTCATTTCTAAATTTCATATGGTAACAGTTTTAAGTTCCTTTCAATAAAACAAATAAAATAACAAAATATGTTGGAAATTCTAAACCTGAAAAACCTCCTTTCGCCAAAAGATAAGATTATTTGGTGTTCACTATATATAACGAATCAAAATTCTTGTTTGTGACACTTAAAATAATTTTTTTATAATTTACCATTTAAATGTAAATAATTTGCAATCGATAAATAAAGATGGTAAAATATGGATAATTAATTTTGGAAAACGGAGGGGCAACTTGAAACTGGGAGCATTTGGGGAAGAAGCGGCATCCGCTTATCTCAAAAAAAGAGGATATCAAATCATTCAAAAGAATTTCCGCTGCCGAGCCGGAGAAATCGATATCATTGCGGCGGATGGAGAAACCATTGTCTTTATTGAAGTGAAGACGAGAAGAACTCTCACTTACGGATTGCCCTGTGAGGCTGTAACGCCTTTGAAAAGACAACACATCAAAAGAGTTATAAGCTACTATGTCCTTTTAAAGGGACTCTCAGAAAAGCAGCTGAGGATTGATGTCATGGAACTTTATATAAAGGAAGAAAAAGTTTATATACACCATATCGAGGATGCATTTTAAAGTGAAATAAAAAAGAAAGGAATCGCATTATGCAAATATGATGCAAGGTAAGAAAATTGTATGCAAAAGTCATGACTGCTTCGCTTTTTGGGCTCGAAGCGGAGCCGGTGGTC
>CAZKCB010000070.1:0-9051 GCA_964550965.1 uncultured Oscillospiraceae bacterium | reverse complement strand
ATGTACTGTCCCCGAATGTCATAATCCCTCTTTGCGAAATAGTCTCTTCCCTTGCTTCCGATCGCTATGATGGCCGGCTTTTCGGCATCTTTATTGATTAGAGCATGGGCTTCTTTAATAATGTTAGTATTGAAACTCCCGCAGAAACCTCTGTTGCTCGTAACAACGATATACGCTGTTTTGACGATCTCACGGTTGCCTTCCAGATAGCTGTCAGGAATGTCATCTATATTGCTAAAGATCTCTTCTATAGATTCAGTAACAAAATGAAAATTCTGTTGAATCCGATCAAAGGTGCTTTTGGCTTTTCTGAGCTTCGCGGCAGAGACCAGCTTCATAGCCTTTGTAATATGTTCCATGCTCGTGCTGCTCTTGATACGCCGCTTGATATCTCTCATATTTTCCGCCAAAGTGACACCTCCCTTCTTTGCTTATGATTTTTCGGGAATCCCGGTTTGGATTAGTGGAATTCCTTTTCGTTGATTTTCTTAAATTCGTCGATCGCCGCACGCAGATTCTTCTCGGTGTCTTCTTCGAGCTTTCCTGTGGACTTGATCGTCTTGCCGACTTCCGGATGATGGGTATCCATAAAGTCATAGAATTCCTTCTCGAACAGTTTGATCTTTTCGACCAAAACATCAGCAAGATAACCATTTGACGCAGCAAAGATGATCATGACCTGGTGCTCTACCTTTACAGGCGAATACTGACCCTGCTTCATGATTTCAGTCAGGATGCGTCCATGATCCAAACGGGCACGGGTGTCTTTATCCAGATCGGAACCGAACTGGGAGAAACTCGCGAGTTCTCTGTACTGTGCCAATTCGAGACGAATCTTACCGGCAACCTTTTTCATAGCTTTGATCTGCGCATTACCGCCTACACGGGATACGGAGATACCGGAGTTTACAGCAGGTCTCTGTCCTGAGAAGAACAATTCTGTCTCAAGGAAGATCTGGCCGTCCGTAATCGAAATTACGTTCGTCGGGATGTAAGCGGAAACGTCTCCTGCCTGTGTCTCGATGATCGGAAGTGCCGTAATGGAACCGCCGCCGAGCTCATCGGAAAGTTTCGCTGCTCTTTCGAGAAGTCTGCTGTGGAGATAGAATACATCTCCAGGGTAAGCTTCACGTCCTGGCGGTCTCCTAAGCAATAGTGACATAGCTCTATAGGCGACAGCATGCTTGGACAAATCATCGTAAATGATCAGTACGTCTTTGCCCTGATACATGAACTCTTCTGCCATAGCAGCGCCTGCATATGGTGCGATGTACTGGAGCGGTGCAACTTCACTAGCTGTCGCCGCAACTACGATCGTATACGCCATAGCGCCTTTTAATTCGAGAGTCTGTACTAACTGCGCAACGGTCGATTTCTTCTGGCCGATAGCAACATAGATACAGATTACTTCTTCTTCTTTTTGGTTGAGGATCGTGTCGATGGCGATAGCCGTCTTACCGGTCTGTCTGTCACCGATGATCAACTCTCTTTGGCCTCTGCCGATCGGGATGATCGAGTCGATGGCCTTGATTCCAGTCTGTAAAGGCTGGTTTACTGATTTTCTCTGGAGTACACCGGGTGCTCCAAATTCGATCGGTCTGGAATGGTCGCTTTTGATCGGACCTTTTCCGTCGATCGGCTGACCAAGTGCATTGACAACACGACCGATCATATCGGCTCCTACGGGAACCTGTACGACCTTTCCGGTCGGTTTGACGATGTCTCCTTCTTTGATTTCTCTGTCGGAGCCCATGACTACTGTACCAACGTTGTCTTCTTCGAGGTTCAGTGCCATGCCGTAAACGCCGCCGGGGAATTCTAACAATTCGCCCATCATGCAGTTTTCTAATCCGTAGATTCTGGCGATACCGTCACCAACTTGGATAACGGTGCCGAAATCGGAAATCTCGAGCTCGTTTTTATATTGTTTTATCTGCTCTCGGATTACAGCACTTATTTCTTCAGGCTTTAAATTCATTTGCATCACCTTCTATTTTCATAATTTTGCTATAATGTGACGTTCAACAAGCTTCCTTCAAGATCCTGAAGACGTTTCTTGACTGAAGCATCGATAATTTTACCCTCAATAAATATTTTAACGCCTCCCAATATCGAGGCATCTACGTTATTCTCAAGGCTCACATTTTTTCTGAGGAGCTTGCCCGTTTTTTCTTCAAAGGCTTTCAGTTGTTCTCCAGTTAGCGGCTCCACAGAAGTAATGGTCCCTGCAGAAATGCCATTGTTCTCATTGATAATATTTTGATATTGGTACACGATTTTTCCAAAATTTCTGGTTCTTCGTTTGTCGATAAGAATGTATAGGAAATTCAGCACTTCGGGGCTTACTACATCCTTAAATACTTCTCCGACTACTTTCTTTTTCTTGGCGCCCGCAAGCACCGGGGTATTAAGAAACTCACGGAACCCTGCCTCAGACTCAAGCAATCCCTGGATTTGAGTGATCTCCTCCAAAATCTGTTCTACTTTATTTGTGTCTCTGGCGGCTTCGTATAAAGCTTTTCCGTATGTAATCTCAACTGTTAATTCTGCCATTTCGCATTCTCCGCATCATCAATGATTTTTCCGATGACAGCCTGCTGTTCTTCATGATCAAGCTGTTTCTCTAAGATCTTTTCGGCTGCTAAAATAGCAAGAGACCCAATTTCCTGCTTCATGTCATCGATGGCTTTCCGCTTCAGTCTCTCTATTTCACTTTCTGTCTGCTTCAAAAGGGCAGCTGCTCTTTCTCCTGCTTCTTGAAGGATATCCTGTGCCTGGGCATCGGCTTTCACCTTTGCGTCCTTGACGATATCTCTCCCTTTGCTTTCCAAAGTTGCTATCTGCTTATTAAAAGACTCCTTTAATTCCTCAGCCGCGGCCTCGCTTGCCTCGGTACGATCTATAGTCTCTTTTATCTCATTATTCCTGGATTCGATTGCAGTAGTGACTTTATCAAACAGGAAATGCTTCATAAAGCCGATCAGGATAATGAAGTTTACAACAGTCGCAAAGATTGTAAATAAATTACCTTCCATTTGTGTTGGAGTCTCCCTTCAGGTTAATTTTTTTACGAAACGTTCTGTTAATTATGCTACGAAGATCAACAGAATAGAAACGATCAAAGCATACAGGGACGTAACTTCAGCGAACGCGATGCTTAAGATCATGGTCGAAGTGATATCTGCTTTTGCTTCCGGCTGTCTAGCAATAGCCTCTACTGCCTTACCGCCGATTGTTCCGATACCGATGCCTCCGCCTACTACTCCAAGTGCAGCGATTCCAGCGCCGAGATAAATCATTCCTTGTGCATCCATTTTAAAATCCTCCTTTAAAGTTTGTTTTTTCTTTTTATATAACATCCGGTTCCATCAACTTGTCCCCAGCTATTATCGGTTGATTATTCAAGTTCACTTTTGCGCAGGCTCAATGCTCCGCAGCAGTCTTGACAAATACCATAGTCAGCATCATGAATACAAAGGTCTGGATGATGCCTACAAAGATATCAAAGAAGAAATGGAGAGGTACCGGGACAAGGAACGCGAAGTGTCCAAGACCCTCGTAAACCAACTCGATGATCATCGTACCTACCAGCATATTGATAAATAACCGGAGGCATAACGAAAGGGGAATGGTAAACTTTTCGATAATATTCATCGGGAGCATCAGGGCAAAAGGCTTAAAAAACCCTTTGACATATCCGCCTGCACCCATATGTTTGATTGCGTTTATATTGATGATGAAAAATGTCAATACGGCAAAGGTAGCCGTGACATTGATATCCTTTGTCGAGGGCGGTACACCGACCAGACCGGACAAATTGAGGCAGGCCATGAAGATACCGAGACATCCGATATAAGGCAGGAACTGTTTCCTGTAGCCGGGTCCCATGTTTGCTGATACGAGATTGCCGAACATCGAAACGAGCATTTCCAGAACACTTTGTGTTTTTGAAGGGATCTTCGCTATATTTCTCGTAACGATCAACGTTACGATCATCAGCAACCCCATAACTACCCATTGTGTTACGATACTCGATGCTACCGCAATGTGATGGTTTAAGAAATCAAATTCAAATACTACTTCGGGACTCAAGCTCATTTGACCACTTCCTTTTTTATTTTTTGTCTGCCTCTTGTCGTACTATAGATGATAACTGCGATGTAGTGTAATCCATAGCCTAATAAAAACGCCACGAAATTACTAAGATTGTTTCTACATAAAAGAACTGCAACCACTGCTGTGACACTCACTCTTACGACTGTTCCTACTACGATCAAAGCCGCCCGGCCGGTAGACCGAAAGGTGATGCTTGTAATGAACGCATTGAGAATAAAATTCGCAAAGGAGAGCAGCAAAGCGATGATCAATATGGGTGCATACTCTCTGAAAGTGATTAAGGAGATCGCCAGTGCCAGAATAAAAATGGCTCCGTCATATATAATAACTTTTTTCAGCATTTCCTTCGTATCTTGGTCCATGCAGTAGGTCCTCCAAATCACTGGATTGTCCTGTAATAAATCTACAAGAAAAGGAGTATTATATTTTCCCGCTTTGCTTTCAGAGCCTGAGAAAAACAGGAAGTCCGGCTTTTCTTCACACAGCAATTTCATTATAGTATTTAATTGCAAAAAGTAAATACTTTTTGTGGAATAAATCTAATGCAAATTTAAATATTAACAGAAAGTATACCCTACTCTTTTGGTATTGATTCAGTCTGTATAGCAAAAGGAAAGCGGTTTTCCTAAATTATTACTTTGCCGAAAAAGCTTAATCTGTTTGCTGAAACAGGCAACCCCTGTCCAACTATTTTCAGACTCTAAAAAAATACCGATGCAGAAACGTTTTTTCCTGCACCGGCGTTATATTTGTCGTCATATTTCCCTATTTTGTTAAAATTTGAACAATACGCTCACAGGTCTTTCCGTCACCATAAGGATTGACCGCATGGGCCATGGCTTCATAAGCGGCAGGATCCGTAAGCAATTCCTTTGTCATGGAATAGATCGTATCCCGATCGACTCCTGCAAGTTTGACCGTTCCGGCTTCGACAGCCTCAGGGCGTTCGGTTTCTTTTCGCACGACAAGGACCGGTTTCCCGATCGAAGGAGCTTCTTCCTGCATCCCACCCGAATCTGTGATGATCAGATAGGAACGTGCCATGAGATTTACAAATGGCTGGTACTGCTGCGGTTCGATCAAATGGATGCGGTCGGTCCCGCTGAGGATCTTATCCGCTGTCTTTCTGACCTTCGGGTTCAGGTGAACAGGATAGATCACTTCGACATCCTCGAATTCTTCGGCGATATCGCGTATTGCAGAAAAAATATTTTCCATATATTCGCCAAGATTTTCCCGGCGATGGCAAGTCACGGTAATGACACGGCGTTTTTCAAAATCGATCCCGGCAAGAGTTTTATCTGTAAACTCGTAAGGTTTTTTGACGACAGTCAGCAGTGCGTCGATCACACTGTTTCCTGTAATATGGATCTTGTCGTCGGAGATCCCTTCTGCAAGAAGGTTCTGACGGTTGCGTTCGGTCGGCGCAAAGTGGATGTCCGCAAGATGACCCGTCATGACCCGGTTCATTTCTTCGGGATAAGGAGAATATTTGTCAAACGTCCGAAGTCCTGCCTCAACATGTCCGATCGGGATCTGCTGGTAAAACGCAGCTAACGCAGTCGCAAACGTGGTCGTCGTATCACCGTGAACGAGAACGATGTCAGGTTTCTCCTCGGCCAGCACGGCTTCAATGCCTAATAGAACATTTGTCGTGATCTGGCTGATGGTTTGGTTCGGCTTCATAATATTCAGATCATGCTTTGGCGTCAGTTCAAAAAGTTCAAGGACCTGATCCAGCATCTCCCGATGCTGTGCCGTTACACAAAGAACAGATTCAACGCCGGGTTCTCTTTCAAGCGCTTGCACCAGCGGTGCCATCTTGATGGCTTCGGGTCTCGTCCCGAATACAGTCATTACTTTCATTTTGTCTTTTCCTTTATATTGTCTTTTACACTTTTGTTTTTTAAGGGATTGAGGTCTTTGGCATTTGCCCCGTTTCGATTTTCCTTAAAGGGTTTTCCGATGCCCTGATCCTTCATGAATACATAGACAAGGGTTCCTGCGGCAATGATCAGAAACATGGCATCTAAGAACAGGTCTCTGCTGATCAAAATCGAGGCGACTCCCATAACCCCACTGATCGCATAAAGTGTCAGCACGGTCCGTTTTTGGCCCATCCCGACATTCATGATCCGGTGATGCAGATGTCCTTTGTCCGCCTGCATGATCGGCTTGCCTGCAAGGTGTCTGCGGAAGATCGCAAACGCAGTATCAAAGATCGGCAGAGCCAGCACAAAGATCGGCAGGATCGTGGCAATCAATGTCGCACTTTTCATCGGGCTCATCACAGAAATGGCAGCGATCATAAATCCGAGGTAAAGCGCTCCGCCGTCCCCCATAAAAATCTTTGCGGGATGAAAATTGAACGGTAAAAATCCAAGACAGCTTCCGGCAATCGCCATAAAGGCCATTGTGATTTCATACCGGCCATGGATGTATGCGATATAGGCGATCACGATCGTGGCAATGAAGGACACTCCTGCGGCCAGGCCATCGAGACCGTCGATCAGATTTATGGTATTCGTGATCCCTACGATCCAGATCACAGTGACGAGCAGACTCACGATCACAGGAAACTGGATCAGGTGTCCGTCAAAAGGGTTGGTGATAAAGGATATCTTGACGGAACAGAAGTACAGGATACAGGCACTGAGGATCTGTCCGCAAAGCTTCACCTTCGGCGAAAGCCCTTTGATATCGTCTACGACACCCATAATGAAAATCAAGGTGGCGCCTATCCCGATGCCTATGACTCGTTGATCAAAATCGATCGGCAAGAGAAACACAATGGAAAGAATAGACCCCAGATAGATCGCGAGGCCTCCCAACCGTGGCATCGTCTTGGTATGCATTCGCCTGTCATCCTTTGGGATATCGACTGCTCCGATTTTTGGAGCCAGTTTGATCGCAAGCGGAGTGACCGCCAATGCAATTACAAATGCAACGGCAAATATGATGAATATTGATGAAAACATAATGTAAGCCTCACAAAGTTTCTATTTTCAGACCAGCTTCCGTAAGCATTTCTACGGCAAGTTCATCAGGATAACCCTCTTTGATGACGATCCGTTGGATTCCTGCGTTGATGATCATTTTTGCGCAGATCACGCAGGGTTGATTGGTGCAGTATAGGGTTCCGCCTGCAATGCTCTGCCCCAGATGCGCTGCCTGGATGATCGCATTTTGTTCCGCATGAAGTCCTCTGCAAAGTTCATGGCGCTGGCCGGAAGGGACTTTGAGTTCGTCTCTGAGGCAGCCTCTGTCGCCGCAGTGTTCGATCCCCGTCGGTACTCCGTTGTATCCCGTTGCCATGATTCGATTGTCTTTTACAATTACTGCTCCGACTTTACGCCGTTTGCAGGTCGATCTTTTCTCTGCCACCTCAGCCATTTCCATGAAGTATTCGTCCCAATTCGGTCGGTTCATTGGATGTCCTCCTATGCTTACTTAAAAATGGAATTTGCGACGCGAACGGCTTCCATCGCGTCCTTACAATAATAATCGGCATTGATTTTTTTCGCGTATTCGGGGGTCAACACGGCCCCGCCTACAGCTATTTTACAATCCAGCCCGGCTTCGCGCAAGGCTTTGATCGTTGCCTCCATACTTACCACCGTCGTGGTCATCAGCGCCGAAAGCCCGACGAGCCTTACGCCTTCTTGCTTTGCAGTCTTCACGACAAGCTCTATATCGGTATCTTTTCCAAGATCAAGAACCTCATAGCCATAGTTTTCGAGAATGACTTTGACGATGTTTTTCCCAATGTCATGGATGTCGCCCTTCACCGTAGCCATGATGATCTTTCCGTAAGACATCGTTTCACCGGCATCGGCCATTTTGCTTTTCAGAACTTCAAACGCCGCTTTGACGGTGTCTGCGGATTTGACGAGCTGCGGCAAAAAGCGGGCTCCGCTTTCATAATCGGCACCGACCTTTTCAAGCGTGGGTATGATTATCTTTTCAACGATTTCAAGCGGCTTATAGGCGGCAAGAAGCTCTTCTGTGGCTGCGGCTGCACGGTCGATGTATCCCTCAAGGATGATCTCTGCGAGGCTTGTGCCTGCTGCCGGAGCGGTCTGGTTTGCCGGAGCGGTCTGTCCGCCGTAACGGGCAATATAATCGACCGAATCGACGTCTTTTCCTGCGAGAGTCTCAAAGGCATGGATGGTATCGGTATATTCTGAAACGAGCGGATCCGTGATCGGTGCGTCAAGTCCTGCTTCCAGTGCCATCGCGAGGAAAGTGCGGTTCAAAATCTTTCGTTCCGGGAGTCCAAAAGAAACATTGCTTGCACCCAATGTTGTTTTGACGCCAAAAAGTTCTTTTACGTTCCGTATAGCTTTCAGGGTATCGCGACCTGCGCTCTGCTGGGCGGAAACAGTCAAGGTCAAACAGTCGACGAGAATGCGCTCGGGGCCGATCCCATATTTCCGCGCTTCATTTATTATCTTTCCGGCAATGGCCAAGCGCTCCTGCGCATTTTCCGGAAGACCTTTTTCGTCAAGCGTCAGTGCGATCACGCAGGTGCCATATTTTTTTACGATTGGAAAAACCGCGTCCATCACGGACTGTTTTCCGTTGACGGAATTGATGATCGGTTTTCCATTATATCTTCTTACTGCGGCTTCAAGAACAGCCGGGTCGGCACTGTCGATCTGCAGAGGCACATCGACAACAGCAGAAACGCGGCGTACTGCTTCGAGCATCATCTCCCGTTCGTCGATATCGGGAAGTCCGACATTGATATCAAGGATCGCAGCACCGGCTTTGACCTGGTTGACTGCTTCATTTTCAATGTAAGGAAAATCTTTTGTTTTCAATGCCTCCTTCAGAAGCTTTTTCCCGGTTGGCTTGATACGTTCGCCGAGGATACGGATACGATCATCGCGCATGACGGGTCGCGTGCCGGAGCGCACAGCCGATCAAACACCC
>CAZKCB010000069.1:6914-9080 GCA_964550965.1 uncultured Oscillospiraceae bacterium | reverse complement strand
GAAACCGGACGGATTTTAAAAAGCTATTGCCGGGAAAGCGATATTTTAGCAAGGATGGGCGGCGATGAATTTGTGATGCTTCTTCCACACACTACGCGGGCAGAAGCATCCTTGCTCTGTGAAAAGATGTATGAGTCTTTCAAGGGGTACAACCAGAATCCAGAGCGCAAAGCCATCTACCTGAGTATCTCTTTGGGCTACGCCACAAAAACAGACCCGAATCGAAGCATCGAAGAGCTGCTGACCGAAGCAGAGCAAATGCTCTACGACAAAAAAAACGACGAACGGAAAATGATCCGTTCTGCGATCCTTCAGTCCGCGAGAGATGAATTTGCGCGCAAATTCGTCTGGGAAAAAGACAGCATCGTAAAAAAAGAACGGCTTGCAAAGGCATTGGCTCAAACACTTGGCCTTTCTCAGGGAAAGATGAAAAACCTGTCTCTTTTGGTTGAATTGCATGATATCGGGCGGCTTACCCTGCCGCCGGAAATACAGCCCAAAGCGATCAGCAAATTATCCAAGGCAGAATTTGCCGAATACAAAAAACATTGCGATGCCGGGCATCGGATCGCGATGGCCATACCCGAACTCAAAAGTATTGCCGAACCGATCCTTTACCATCACGAGTATTGGAACGGATCGGGTTTCCCTCAGAAACTTTCCTGCGAGGAGATCCCCCTGCTGGCAAGGATCGTCTGCCTTGTCGATGCCTACTGCGAAGGTGAAAAAGAAGAACGGGAAGGGAAAAAGGCGGCAGGAAGTACCTTCCGTTATATCTTGAAACATTCCGGAACATATTTTGACCCCTCCATTGTAAAGGCTTTTTCATCGCTTGATCTGTCGGTGATTTAAAGAAAAAGAGAGGCGATCATGGATATCTTTACCAGTTTGCTGAATAACATTGCTATGCTGATGGCTCTTTGCATCGTATATGAGGTCAGCTATTCTATCCCTGCGAAGTTTCAAAAATACACCCACTTTATCAATGGTTTTTTTATCGGGTTCATTGGTTTTGTGATCATGCTGATTCCTTTTCATTTCGGTGATGGCATCATCTTTGATACGCGTTCTGTTTTGATTGGAGTATCCGGACTGGTGTTCGGACCTGTGCCAACTGCCGTCGCTGTAGTAATGACAGGGGGTCATCGACTTTTTTTTAGGAGGTACCGGTACAGTTGCAGGCCTTTCTGTCATTCTGTCCTCCGCCGCTATCGGACTTTTTTGGAGGAAGTTTTTCTGGAAACCTTCCCGGGCCCAGCGCTGGTTGAGTATTTTTGTTATGGGTGTGGTCATACATGTCGTCATGCTTTCATGTATGTTCTTTATGCCTTTCGAAACAGCATCTCTTGTCGTACTGAAAATCGCAACTCCCGTCATGTTGATTTATCCTCTCGGAACACTTCTTCTCAGCATCCTTTTGGTCCATCAGCGTGAACGCCATGAGGCCATGCTAAAAATAGTGCATACAGAACGGCTTCAACAGCAAATGAATATACAGCTTATGCAGCAGCAAAAACTTGAAGCGATCGGAACGCTCGCAAGCGGCGTTGCTCACGAGATCAACAACCCGATCAATGGCATTATGAACTATGCACAGTTGATTGCGGATCAAACCGACAAATCATCGGAAGAAAATCGATACGCCAACGAAATCATACACGAAACCGATCGTGTTGCAACGATCGTACGAAACCTTCTCCAGTTTTCCAGGCAGGAAAAACAGTCCCACAGCTATGCCAGCATTTACGATATCATCGATCAAACGATTTCTCTGATCAATATGATCATTCGAAAGGACGAGATCGATGTGCGCATAACATTAGACGAAAATCTTCCGGAGTTTAAATGTCGCAGTCAGGAGATCCAGCAAGTCATCATGAACCTTTTGACGAATGCACGTGATGCACTGAACGAAAAATACCCTGCAGGCGACGAAAACAAAATCATTCTCTTCTCTGCCGGGCTCCATAATGAAGGCACTCAAAAATGGCTTCGCATCACAGTCGAAGACAAGGGCAAAGGGATCCCCAAGGACTTATATGAAAAAATATACGAGCCCTTCTTTTCTACAAAACCAAAAGATATCGGTACAGGTCTTGGGCTTTCCATCAGTTTTGGAATCAGCAAAGATCACCGTGGAAAGATAAGCTTTGAATCCGAGGAAGG
>CAZKCB010000069.1:0-6904 GCA_964550965.1 uncultured Oscillospiraceae bacterium | reverse complement strand
GTCGATTTTCCACTTGATAACGGTTGGCAACTATAGTTTGCAAAGGATGGGTCAAAGAATGGAAAGAATCCTGATCGTCGATGATGAGAACAGCATCCGCGTAACTCTTTGTGAATTTTTAAAGAGGAGAGGTCAAATAGCGGACTCTGCTTCCAATGCGTTTGAAGCTTTGCAAATGATAGAAGAAAATTCTTATGATGTGATCGTCTCTGATATCATCATGCCCCAGCTTACAGGACTGCAGCTGCTTGAAAAGATCAGAGAAAACTCACAAACGGCTCAGGTCCTCATTATGACAGGAGAGCCAACCGTCGACAGCGCAGTTCTCTCAGTCAAGAGAGGTGCGAACGACTATCTGATCAAACCGATACGAAAAGATGATTTTTTGAAATCTGTCGATCATGCTCTACAAATCAAGCGGCTCAGCGATGCCAAACATCTGCTGGAAGAAAAAAATCTTCGTTATCAACGCGAACTTGAAGAAATGGTCAAAATAAGGACCTCCGAACTTGAAAAAAATATGCAGGGCATCGTTTTTTTGCTTTCGTCTGTCGTTGAAGTCCGCGACCCCTTTACTGCAGGTCACCAGCGGCGGGTCGGCAATCTGTCGGCTGCGATTGCCGAACTCCTTGGATTGGACAAGAAAAGAGTCGAGCTTATTCGTGTGACCGGCTATATCCATGACATCGGTAAAATCATGATCCCGACCGAGATCCTTTCAAAACCAGGTATATTAAACCCCATCGAACGCAAGATAATAGAAAATCATCCGAGCAACGGCTTGGAGATGCTCACACGAGTCAATCTTCCCGATGTCATTGGAGAAATAATCAGTCAGCACCACGAGCGTTACGACGGAAGCGGTTACCCATCTGGCATAAACGGCGGCGAGATGCGAATAGAACCCCAGATTTTAGGGGTTGCCGATGTCATCGAAGCGATGACATCACACCGGCCTTATCGGCCCGCCCTCGAACTTTCAGCAGCACTTGCCGAAATCAAAGCATTTTCAGGCCGTTCATATCACCCTGAAGTAGTAGATGCCTGCATTCAGCTTTTTCACGAAAAAAATTATACCATCGATCAGTCCGAATACGAAGTGTTCTTTCCTTTGTAAGTTCTATTTAGCAGGAGGTAGTTTTGTGTTTGGAAATGATGTAAAAGACATTATGGAGATGGACTCGGCGGAGCTGTTTGATCTGCTGCCGGTCGGCGTTGCCATCATCGACAGTACAAGCCGCCAGATTTTGGCGATCAATCATACAGCCGTTGAAATGTGCGGATTTTCAAAAGAAGAACTTTTGGGGAAAGCCTGCAATCATTTTCTTTGCCCGACAGATGGCGGAAAGTGCCCGATCCTTGACCTCGGAAGCAAAGTAGACCGCTCCGAAAGAAGGATGCTTCGAAAGGATGCTCCTACACTGCCGATCCTAAAGTCAGTGATTCCGGTCATCTTCAAGGGAAAGACCGCGCTTCTCGAAGTAATGCTCGATCTTTCTGAACAGCAAAACCTTATGCGAACCATTTTCAAGACGATACCTGACCTGATTTTCGTCAAGGATCTAAACGGTGTCTATACCCTTTCGAACCCTGCCTTTGAGCGAGTTCTGGAAGTGGCAGAAAAAGACCTTATCGGCAAGACCGATTATGAGCTTTTTGACTCTGAGATGGCAAAGCTTTTTTCCGAGAAAGACCTTGAGGTCCAGAATTCCAGACGTCCCGAATCCCATGAGGACCATATCCAATACACACGGGGAGGGACTGCATTTTGGTTGGAAACCACAAAGGTACCCGTTCTAAACAACGAGGGTGAACCGATCGCCACCTTGGGAATCTGCCACGATATTACGAAACGCAAGGATGACGCCATGCGAATCGAGAGAAATTCCAAAGTGCAAATGTCTCTTCGAAAGATCGTCGAAGCCACGTTGACAAACACACCGCTTAATGACTTTTACCGGCAGCTTTCGGATATCATTGCTGAACTCTTTCCAAAAACAAGCTTTTTTATCTCTCTGATCGATGAAGAAGCAGGAACGCTGTATGTTCCATTTATCGTAGATCTTTCCGGCGTGATCCCTCAAACCCGACCTCTTGGAAAAGGCTTTCGCGAGTATGTTTTGAGCAAAGGAGAAGCGGTTCTCCTTCACCCGAAAGACATTGATGAGCTTTCCGCTTTGGGCATCCTTGATAAAAATCTTCTTGACACAACGCTGCCATTCCAAAGTCAATGGATCGGCTGCCCGCTGTTTGAAAAAAGCGGAAAAGCAATTGGTGTTGCTGCGCTTTTTGCAATCGGCGACGAATATATTTTTACAGAACCGGACAAAGAAGTTTTTTCCGTCGCGGCCGCCAATATTTCGCTTACACTTGAGCGGATCAAAGCAGAAATAAATTTAAAGGAAAGTTATGAGAAGCTTTGGCTCGCGAGGGAAGGGACGATTCGCATCCTTTCGAATACCGCAGAAGTAAAAGATGCCTATACCGCGGGTCATCAGCGCAAAGTCGCTGAACTCACATGTGCGATCGCTCAAAAAATGGGGTATTCAGAAAGTGAATTTCAGCAAACGATCCGGATGGCGGCTCTGATCCATGATATCGGAAAAATATCGATCCCAAGCGAGATCCTAAGCAAACCCGGCGTGTTATTGCCACTGGAATTCGAGCTTATCAAGCTGCATAGCCAGGTCGGCTATGACCTTTTGCGCGATGAAGCAATGTCGGGTGATATTGCGGATATTATTCATCAGCACCATGAACGCCTTGACGGTTCCGGCTATCCGAATGGTCTGAAAGCCGATGAGATCCGCTTTGAAGCAAAGATCATCGCTGTTGCCGATGTCATCGAAGCGATGTCCTCCTTCCGCCCCTACCGTCCTTCTCTGGGCATGAACGTGGCAGTCGAAGAGATCCAAAAGAACGCAGGGATCCTATATGACGCAGAGGTCGTTTCGGCTTGTGCTGAGATCATCACCGACGGAAGCTTCCATTTTTCAGAATGACTGACAGCGGTTAAATAAAATAAAAAACGCCTGCGAGTTATCTAAAGAATGATTTTCTATTCTTTTTTAGATAACTTGCCCGAAATTACAGCTGCGAGTTTTTCTGGCGTTCTTTTCAAAACGTTGAAATTTGAGCGTTTATGCCGCACTCGAATTTCAACCAGATTTTTTTCACTTTGGAGTTATCTAAATTTCAAAAATTCAAAGTCAAAAAGTATAACTTTTCGCCGAGTGTTATACTTTTTTTGATTTTCAGGAGTGCTTTTAGATAACTTTTTAGTGTTCGCCATGCACTAATCTGCCGGTATTGACTAATGCCCTTCAAGCGATGAAACGCCCGTTCCTATTTACCTCGGAAACCGCTCGTTCTTCGAACTCGGACGGTTTCTACGGCAAACAGGAACGGGCGTTTTTGTTTTTCTTAAGATATTTTATAGGAGCTCTTCAAATATCAGTAATTAGATAATTGTAACTATCTAATTATCTAATTCGATCATATGGAAGGTCTTTTTTCCTTTTTTGAGGAGAAGCTTTCCATCCTCAAACATGTCGGCTGTAATCATCCGTTTTGAGTCCGTGACTTTTTCGCCGTTGATCGTAAGGCCACCCTGTTCGATCGTGCGGAAGCCCTCTCCCTTTGACGGAACAAGTTTGATAAGGGCCAACAGACTTACAAGGCCCATTCCCTCTCCCGCAAACTCACTTGCAGGAATCACGGTCTTTGGAACATCGTCCATATTTCCGCCGCCTGAAAACAATGCTCTTGCGGCATCCTGGGCCTTTTGCGCTTCTTCCTCGCCGTGAACGAGCCTTGTCACTTCAAAAGCCAGAATCTCTTTTGCGCGATTGATTTCCTGATCCTTGAGAGAGGAAAGCGCTTCTACTTCTTCCATCGGCAAGAACGTAAGCATCGAAAGGCAGGTCCGGACATCGGCATCCTCGACATTTCTCCAGTATTGGTAAAACTCATACGGGCTGGTCTTTGCCGGGTCAAGCCATAATGCACCTTTTTGGGTCTTGCCCATTTTTTTGCCTTCAGAGGTGGTCAGAAGGGTAAACGTCATACCGTAGACCTGTGCCTGTTCTTCTCTTCGCACAAGATCGACTCCCTGAATGATGTTCGACCATTGGTCATCTCCGCCAAACTGCATCTTGCAGCCATACTTGCGGTAAAGAACAAGGAAATCATAGGACTGCATCAGCATATAATTGAATTCCAGGAAAGAAAGTCCGCTTTCCAGCCTTTGTTTGAAGCATTCGGCCGTCAGCATGCGATTGACGGAAAAGTGCTTTCCGATATCCCTGATAAATTCTATGTAATTCAGCTTTAAAAGCCAGTTTGCATTGTTGTCGATGATCGCGCGGTCATGATCGAAGTCGATAAAGTTATGAAACAGGTTCTCAAATTTTCTGGAGTAATCCGCAATGGTTTCCTCCGTCATCATCATACGCATATCGCTTCGGCCGGAAGGATCTCCTACCATGGCCGTTCCCGCTCCGACAAGTACGATCGGCTTGTGTCCGTACTTCTGCATGTACATCATAATGATGATCTGCATAAAATGACCTACGTGCAGAGAGTCCGCCGTCGGGTCAAAGCCGATGTAGAAGGTCACCTTTTCTTTTCCGAGAAGTTCACGGATCTCGTCTTCATGCGTGGTTTGCTTGATGAAGCCTCTTTCCTTCAATACATCGAATACATTTGTATGTTTACTGACATTATCATTTATTTCAAACATCTCTTTCACAGCTTTCTATTTATCTTATTTTTCTTTTTATCGTTTATTTGTAATATACGTTTTTATTCTATTTTGTGCCGTATAATCTGTCTCCGGCATCACCGAGTCCGGGTACGATATACGCGTGATCATTGAGATGACTGTCTTTTGCCGCAATGTACACATTTACATCAGGGTGCGTCTTGTGAAGTACTTCGATCCCTTCGGGTGCGGCAATCAGGCACATGAAATGGATATTTGTAGCGCCTTTTGCCTTGATGAAATCAATGGCGGCCGATGCAGATCCGCCTGTGGCAAGCATCGGGTCGACGACAAATACTTCTCTCTTCGAGATATCAGAGGGGAGCTTGCAGTAATATTCGACCGGAAGATGTGTCTCGGGATCTCTGTAAAGTCCAACATGCCCAACCTTTGCATTCGGTACGAGCGCGAGGATGCCATCGACCATACCCAGACCAGCCCTTAAAATGGGAATGATCGCAATGTCTTCACCTTCAAGCATCTTCATCGTTGCTTTGCAGATCGGTGTTTCGACCTCAACATCTTTAAGAGGAAGATTCGATGTGGCTTCAAAAGCCATGAGCATCGAGATTTCTTTTACCAGTTCCCTGAAGTCTTTCGTTGCGGTGTTTTTGTCTCTCAAAAGCGCCAATTTGTGTTGGATTAACGGATGATCAAAAACGTGTACAGTTCCCATTTATAATACCTCCAGCTTCTGTTGTAATATATGTTATGGTTTATTATTTCTCGTTACATCTCATCAAGAAGATCTGTTCTCCGTTTGTGGCGGCCGCCTTCAAACTCGGTCACAAGCCATACGTCAACGATCTCTTTTGCTTGCTCGAAGCTCAGGAGACGTCCTCCCAGAGCTAACACATTTGAATTGTTGTGTTGTCTTGAGAGTTCTGCCATCAATGTGCTCGTTGCAAGTGCGCAGCGAATGCCTTTGACTTTGTTTGCCGCCATCGAAATACCGATGCCGCTGCCGCAAAAGACGATGCCTCGTTCCGCTTTGCCTGAAATGACCGCATCTCCGCAGGCTTTTCCGTAAATCGGATAATCGACCGACTCAGAGGAATTCGTCCCAAGATCCAGAATTTCAATTCCCTTATCCATAAGATAATTTTTGATTTGTTCCTTTAATTCCATTCCGCCGTGATCGGCTGCCAATGCCAGTTTCATATCACTCTCTCCTATTATTCCGAAGCGCATTCCATCAAATAACAGTGTATCAGATTCCAGTTCGCTTTTAAACTTCTATTACTTTGTAGGATGCTGACTTCAGCATCCGATTCATGATCGCAAAGCCAAGCGAATCGTCCTCATCCATTGCGCCTGCAAGGATCAGATCGACTCCGCGCTCATCAAGTTCCCTAAGCTTTCCAAAAAAATCATGCGCCGCTTGCTCGAAATCGCTTTCTCCAAAAAAAATGACTCCGACTTTCTGCCCTGCGGCTTCTCGTTCCTCTTGTAAGGATCGGATCGCTTTGTTCAAAGCTTCTGTGGGTCCTTTTAGAACGATCATCTCTGCTTTTGGCGCATAGTGTTTGTATTTCATACCCGGAGCCTTCGGCGCCGGACTCTTTGTTTCATCGTTTTCCGGGTTTTCCTCCCAGGGTTTTGTACTGTAAAGCGCAGGATCAAACATAACAGGGCTTCCGAGCACTTCCTGCAGGTCCTCCGGAGTCAATATGCCAGGTCGAAGGATCATCGGTGTTTCTCCCGAAAGATCAAGCACCGTCGATTCGATGCCGACCTTGCAATCATCACCGATCAGGATCATAGGGATCCTTCCGTTCATATCTGAAACAACATGGCTTCCTTTTGTAGGACTCGGTTTTCCGGAAAGATTTGAAGAAGGCGCAGCAATAGGGCAACCCGCCCTTTTGATGAGTTCGAGCGCCGCAAGATGATCGGGCATTCTGATTGCCACCGTCGAAAGCCCCCCGGTCGTG
This sequence comes from uncultured Oscillospiraceae bacterium, assembly GCA_964550965.1. GTDB lineage: Bacteria > Bacillota > Clostridia > Peptostreptococcales > Anaerovoracaceae > STD2-154. The sequence continues at coordinate 208 of CAZKCB010000069.1, read as the reverse complement.
ACCGAAGGTACGGATCCTTTTTTGGGAAGAACTATGGTCAAAGGGCCCGGCCAAAATGCTTTTGCGAGCTTTTGCGCCGATTCAGGCCATACTTCCGCAAGAACGCCGCACTGTGCGATATCCGAAATATGGACGATCAGTGGATTGTCCGAAGGGCGCCCTTTCGCGGTATAGATCGACGAAACCGCTTCCTGATCAAGAGCATTCG
>CAZKCB010000068.1:0-9212 GCA_964550965.1 uncultured Oscillospiraceae bacterium | reverse complement strand
CTCATTAATCTCTAATCCCAATACCCCTTTTGAACAAAACAAACTGCTCCCCTGCGGTTTGTTTTGTTTTTTGGCACAACACATAAAACTTGTGTTAAAATAAGGCCTGACAAAGAGTTTAACGTGATTCGAGCAAGGAGGATCCTGACAAATTGGAGATACTGACTTCAAAACAAAGCATTTTGCCTTATCAGTCGAAACGTTTTTCGGAATATTTCGGGGGGCTTTCTCTTGCGGTTTTTGACATAGAGACTTCGGGACTTTCCCCGACAACTTCAAAATGTATTTTGGGGGGAGCATTGCTTCCTCATGAGGATCATATTGAAAGCTTCCAGTTTTTTGCGGAAAGCAAAAAAGAAGAACCGGGATTGCTCTTGGCTTATTGTGAACTGCTGGCAAAAGCAGATGTTCTCATCAGTTATAACGGAAACCGCTTTGATCTGCCTTTTTTAAAGGCACGGCTTGCACATCACGGGCTATCTTCTCCGCTTCAGGCCTTTCATTCATTTGACCTTTACCGCGCAGTCAATCACTACTCTCGCTTCCGTGACTTTTTACCGAATCTCAAACAAAAAACGGTCGAAACCTATCTTGGAATCGGAGCGGAGCGAAAAGATGAGATCAGTGGAGAAGAGAGCGTAAAGCTTTATGAGGAATATCTGCGGAGCGGGTCAATTACCGCCAAAGAAAAAATACTCCTCCATAACCGTGATGATCTGGTACAGCTGAATCGTCTTGTTTCGGTCCTTGATAAGCTTGATCTGCATCGGATCCTTTACTATGAAGGATTTCCGATAGCCGTTTCCGAGAAACGGGCTTTTTTAAATTCGATCGGCTTTGGCACACATACATTAAAAGCAACAGCTGCAACCAAAGACCTGCCCAAAGACTATTATTGCTTTGAAGCAGGCCATCAAGCTTCTCATCTCGCGGCAACGCATTCTCTGACCGTTGAGGTTCCTTATGAAACGCTGCATGGCAGCACTTATGTTGATTTATCTCTTTTTCCCTTTGCCTCAGATGTTTTCAAGGATTCTTCGGCCGAGAAAAGCGGTTATCTGATTCTCAAGGACGAATCGGGCATACGCTTTTCGGAAGTCAATCGTCTGTTGAAAGAACTGATTGTTTCGATCTTCTTGCACCTATAGCAAGAGCGAAAAGCTTGGTACTTCATTAATCTTTGATAATTTTCACAAAATCCTGTAGTTTTTTTGTTATAATGGGTAGAATATAGCAAAAGCTTATCTTATAAACTCACCACAGATTTATTTGAAAGGAACACCCATGTTTACTAACCAGCGTTTGGACGCTGCGTTCCGGGAAGCTTTCCCAGTCACATTCGATGATACTTCAAAGTTTGTTTTTTTTGGGGATGTCCATAGAGGGGATGACAGTTTGTCCGATGAATTCGGCAGGAACCGTCATATTTATGACCATGCCCTGAATTATTATTATGAAGGTGGCTGTACTTATATCGAGGTCGGCGATGGTGACGAATTACTTGAGCAGCCCAAATTCCGTCATATTTATACTGCGCATCAAACGACGTTTGAAATCCTTAAGCGTTTTTTTAAAGCAGGCAGACTGCTTATGCTTTTTGGAAATCACAATTTGCAGATGAAAGATACGAATTATCTTGAAAAATACTATTATAAAGCACATGACGATGTTTCAGATACTGACGAGGATCTTTTCCCCGGCCTGGTGGCGCATGAAGCCCTTGTTTTGATCCATAAGGATACCGGTCAGGAAATCTTCGTCGTGCATGGGCATCAAGGTGACACGCTCAATGACCAGCTGTGGCCTATATCTTTTTTAATGATACGCTATTTTTGGCGTTTCATGCATATCCTCGGCGTCAAATATGCTGCAAGCCCTGCAAAAAGCAAACAGCGCCGTCATAAAGTCGAACGCAGTTTCAATCGTTGGAACTCGAGACGTGATATCATGATGATCTGCGGACATACGCACCGCCCGAGATTTGCAAAATATGGCGAACCTGCCTACTTCAATACAGGCTGCTGCATCCATCCCAGAGGCATCACTTGTCTCGAACTGACTTACGGCGATATTTCGCTCGTATCCTGGCGGATGAGCAGTCGAAGAGACGGCTCTCTTTATATCAAACGAACCGTCCTGCAAGGCCCTGATCCGGTCGAAATCTTCTATCGCCCTATGACGATCGAACACAGCCTGGTAAAGGAAAACCATCACATGCCGAAACTCAACCACAAGGAGGACAACATCCATGACAGAAGCTGACACAATGAGATCTCTTGCCGCAAGAGCAAAAGCTGATAGCCCGAAGCTTGCCGCACAGCCGATCGAAACCCGAAACAAAGCCTTGGAAAAGGTGGCTGAGTTGCTTTCTTCCCGCAGCGAACAGATCTTTTCAGCAAACGAAACCGATCTTGCTGCTGCCGAAAAAGGAGGACTTCCTTCGCCTATTGTCAAACGGCTTCGTTTTGATGAACATAAAATCACCGATGTGATCGACGGGATCAAAAGCCTGGTCGGTCTTCCGGATCCGCTTTTCCGTACACTTTTGCGCAGAGAGCTTGATACGGATCTTTTGCTGGAGCAGGTGACCTGCCCGATCGGTGTCATCGGTGTTATTTTTGAATCTCGTCCCGATGCTTTGGTTCAAATTGCAACACTGTGCATCAAAAGCGGAAACTGTTCCATTTTGAAAGGCGGAAGCGAAGCGTTCCATACGAATAAAATTCTTTTTGAATTGATCTATGAGGCAGGAATTTCTGCGGGACTTCCCCAAGGATTTTTAACGCTTGCAGAAACACGATCCGACATCGATGCCCTGCTTCAATGCGATAAAGATATCGACTTGCTGATCCCCAGAGGCTCCAATGCTTTTGTTCGCTACATTATGGAAAACTCAAAGATCCCGGTTCTCGGGCATGCGGATGGTATTTGCCACATCTACTGTGACGCTTCCTGTGATATCGAAAAAGCGATCCCGATCATACTGGATTCCAAAACCCAATATGTTGCTGCCTGTAATGCGGTAGAAACCTTACTGGTAAATGAAAGCGTGGCCCAAAAGCTTCTTCCGGCACTTTCCGAGGCTGCTGCGGCTGCAGGAGTTAAACTCTTGGGTGACCCTGCAGTATCGGGCCTGATCAGCTGTGAGCCTGCAAAGGAAGCTGATTGGGAAACAGAATATCTCGATCTTGTTCTTTCGGTCAAAATCGTAAAAGATATCAGTGAAGCAGTGGATCATATCAACCGATTCGGCTCGCACCATACAGACAGTATTCTCACAGAAGATGCCAAGGCCGCTGATCTCTTTATGCTTCTTGTCGATAGTGCCGGAGTATACCATAATTGTTCGACGCGTTTTGCAGACGGATTTCGCTACGGATTTGGGGCAGAAGTAGGAATAAGCACAGGAAAGATCCATGCACGCGGACCGGTTGGTTTAGACGGTCTTGTGACTTATAAATACAAGCTGCACGGGAAAGGACAAACCGTTGGTTCTTACGCAAGCGGAGAACGCAGTTTCCACTTTAAAGATCTTTAGCTCACGCTATTAGAAAAGCAGAGTTTTAAAAACCAAAATTTGATAAAAAAAACTTTTTGTTTAAGGCAGATAAAGAAAAGGACGCGAATGCGTCCTTTTCTTTATCATTATTTTTTTTGTTAAAATGAGAATGGCATCCCGTTTTGACTAGATGGATGCTTTGATGGCCTCTTCGTAGATGGCAAGTCCTGCATCAAGCTGCTCGTCAGTGATGCAAAGCGGAGCCAGAAAACGGATTACGTTTCCATAAGTTCCTGCGCTCTCCAAAAGGAGACCTTTCTGCACTGCATGATTGATGATGTCTGTTACAACCTTAGGATTCACTGTCTTGGATTTCTTATCAGTAACGAATTCGATACCGGCCATGCAGCCGACGCCTCTTACATCACCGATGACTTCATATTTTTCTTTCCATTCGTTCCAGGTCTTCATCAGTTTTTCCGAAATCCTGAGAGCTTTTCCGGGATAATCTTCTTTCTGCATGATATCGATAACCTGAAGTGCTGCTGCACAAGCTACTGCATTACCGCAATAGGTTCCGCCGATAGTACCCGGGGTAACTTTATCCATGATTTCAGCTCTTGCAGTGACAGCCGAAAGAGGCATGCCGCCTGCGATGGATTTTGCGGAAGTCATGATGTCCGGAGCGGCTCCGGCTTCTTTCCAATACTCAGAAGCAAACATTCTTCCGGATCTTCCAAAACCGGTCTGTACTTCGTCAGCAACAAGCAAGATGCCTTTTTCGTCGCAGATCTTTCTGACTGCCTTGACCCATTCGATCGGAACGGGAACAAAGCCGCCTTCGCCCTGGATCGGCTCTACTACGATCGCAGCAACATATTCGGCCGGGGAAGCTTCAACAAAAACTTCCTTCAGTTTTTCTACATAATAAGCGATCGCATCCGCTTCTTTGAGATCTCCGGGAGCTCTGTAAAGATAGGGGAATTCTGCTCTGTAAACACCATCGGGGAAAGGACCCATGCCGACTGCATAAGCTTTCTTTGCAGTCATGGCCATCGTCATCATGGTTCTTCCGTGGAATGCGCCTGTGAATACGATCACGTTGGGTCTTCCGGTATAGCTCTTCGCGATTTTTACTGCGTTCTCATCAGCTTCTGCGCCGCTGTTTACAAACATGGTTTTTTTTGCATCGCCCTTGACAGGAACGATTTCATTCATCTTTTCCGCTAATGCGATGTATCCCTCATGGGTAACAATGTTCATCATAGCATGGAAATATTTTTCGCTCTGTGTCTTCACAGCATCGATCAATTTTTCATTGCTATATCCTATATTGAGAACGCCAACTCCGCCGATCCAATCGAGAAAAATATTTCCGTCAACATCTTCAAACATAGCGCCTTCGCCTCTTTCGATGACGCAGGGATAGCCGCACTTGATCGCGCCAGGCATGGCTTTCTCTCTTCTTTCAATCATTTCCTTTGCCTTAGGACCAGGAAGTGCTGTTACAACTTTGGGTAATGCGTTTCTTAACATTTTTAATATCCTCCTTATTCATCCGCGTGCATTTTATCTGCAATACGATACAAAACTACCTTACACTTATTTATGCAAGTTCCATACCGTTTGAATGGACCATATTTTCTTTTTTCCCATCAGCCGTTTTGTTGAAAATCAAAAGCCTCACGCTTTGTTTGTACTTTTTTCCGTCTCGAGCAGGTTTTCAAACGTCTCATATTCAAGACTACTTGATGCCCAATTTTGCCAGTTTCCGATATAGAGTTGCTCTTGACAGCCCCAGTTCTTTAGCTGCGAGATCTTTAGCATTTCCGTTGTTTCCATGTTTTTTAAGCTTTCGGTTCAATATTTCCCGCTCGTAGTTTTCGACCTGCTGCTCAAGAGTAAGCTCACTGTCTTTGATTTCAACCATTCCGTAACCTTCTCTCAAGAGCCTGGCTGGCACCGCGTCCATACCGATTTGATCACCGAATGCCATGTTCACACCATATTCTACTGCATTTTCAAGTTCCCTGACATTTCCGGGCCAATCATATTCACGGTAGATTTGTTCGACCTGCTCTGAAAAGCCGGTTATCTTTTTATTCATAAACGTATTATATTTTCTCAGGAAATAGTACATTAAAATCTTAATGTCATCCTTACGGTTCCGAAGAGGTGGAGTCGTAAGCGGAATGACTGAAAGCCGATAGTACAGATCTTCCCGGAACGTTCCTTCACGGATCATTGCCTCGAGGTCTTTGTTTGTTGCGGCGATCACCCGAACATCGACGATTATGGTCTTATTTCCTCCAACCCTTTCAAAACGCATGTTTTGGACAACATGCAGGATCTTGACCTGAAGATGCAGGGGCATGTCTCCGATTTCGTCGAGGAAGATGGTGCCGTTATTTGCAAGTTCAAATTTACCTATTTTGCCTTTGTCATTCGCTCCGGTAAATGCCCCCTTTTCATACCCAAAGAGTTCACTTTCGAGCAGGTTTTCAGGGATCGCACCACAGTTGACCGTTACAAATGCGGCCTTTGATCGCGAACTCGCGTAATGGATCGCTTTTGCAAACATTTCTTTTCCGGTTCCGCTTTCTCCGGTGATCAAAACGGTCGAATTCCCTCGCGCCGTCAGCAGGGCTTGGTTCTTTGCAGCGCGGAGCGCATCGCTTTCACCAATGATATCATTGAAGGTATATTTCAACGCCCGGTTGTTGATGTTATATACAAGTTTCTGCGCTTCTTCAATGTCGCGGAAGGAAATGACCGCGCCGTTTATAGACCCATCTTTTTTGAGAGGCTTTGCTGTCACGATCATGTGAAGCTTCCCTCTTTCATTCACATACACTTCTTCATTTTCAGTATACCCGACGCCCGATCTCAAAACTGCAAGTGCCGGAGTTCCCATCATGTATTTGCTTATATGGCTGCCGACAATGTCATTTTTCGTGGTTCCCAGCAATGATTCCGCCATACTGTTGCATCGGACGATATATCCCCTGCTGTCTATCGCGAAAATACCTTCATGCGTGGTTTCTAAAATTGTCGTGATTTCTCCGACCATCGTTTCACTGTCGTTAAGAGAAACCTTCTGTGCTGCTTTTGCCGCAAGAAGATCTGCCATTTTTTCGACGAATACGACCATCCTTCTTTTTGAGTCAAGAAGAATTGCTTTTTGACCTTCGTCAAGAGCAACAAGGCCTATAATTCCAATGGTCTCGTCGTCAAGCCTGATCGGCGTACATATTTCGGCCAATTCTTTTGGCTGACCCTCGGGTGTCGTCGTTCCATAATCCATGTAGTTTTTTACGTCTTCAATATATTCCGTGACGCCAGAGCGAAGGACTTTTGCATATAAATAGTTCCCGTCGATCTGGCCGGATTCTTCTTTTGATCCGATATTATCGTAGTAAAGAGCCGTCCCGCCGATAATCGTCAATTCATTGTCAACGATTTCGACTTCCACTCCGATTGCAATGGCGATTGCCTCTGCCACCTGTTGAACGCTTGGCGAAATATCCGATAATAATGACATGTGCACCTCCATAAAAAAATGTTCCTCTAGTCTGTATTATAGCACAAATAACAAACTAGCGAAACATTTTTGATACAGGAATCTCATTATTAATAATCATTTATCGGTATATTGCCTTTAGAGCGTACAAATTGTGGGTTTTTTACTCCTTCGTCAAAGCAAGACCGAGATTTACGGTGTCTTTCTCAAGATCAAGAACGATGTTATTTATCTCGGAGATGTGTTCTTCCGAAATATCGTTTCTGACTGCAAGTGCTGTATTATAAAGGATATGTTCAAGACTGTCATGAACAGAAGCAATCATTCCTTTGATCTTTTCCAGAGATTCAGGCGATGCTATCCGCTCAGTGGCCTCTTCGATCATATACTTATGGTCTCTTGTCAGTTCAAACTCGGAAACATTTTTGATCTGGATGCAATCATAGCCGAGTTTGCTTTTTACAAGATCCGCGAAATCTTTTTTCGCAAGTTCTTCACCATGGACAAGGAAAATCTGCTCGGGCTGTTTCTGGAATCCCGCAAGCCAGTCTAAAAGTCCGTCCCGGTCAGCGTGCCCCGAGAATCCCTGCAGATCATAGATCTCTGCATTGACATGGATCCGCTCTCCAAAGATCGAAACATCCTTGTCTCCCCGGGCGATCGATCTTCCCAAGGTGCCTTCTGCCTGATATCCGACAAAAACAATGCTTGATTTGGAATTCCAGAGGTTATGCCTCAAATGATGCTTGATACGTCCAGCTTCACACATACCGCTTGCCGAAATGATGACCTTCGGATTTGGATTTGAATTGAGAGCAATAGATTCTGCGCTCGTCCTTGTAAATATAAGGTTTTTAAAGTCGAGCGGATTGTCCCCTTTCATAATATATGCTTTGAGCTCATCATCGAACACATGTGCATTCCTCCGGAACACTTCAGTCGCCGATGTAGCAAGAGGGCTGTCTACATAAACCATGACATTGTCAAGAAGCGCCCTATGGTCATCATGCTCCTCATAGAATTTATTGAATTCATAGATCAATTCCTGCGTCCTGCCTACAGCAAAAGAAGGGATGACGACCGTTCCGCCGCGTTTGACAGTACGCTCTACGATTTTGATCAAAGTATCGATGCTCGACAAATGAGGCTCATGGACGCGGTTTCCATAGGTGGCTTCCATAATCAGATAGTCAGCCTTTTTAATGACCGTCGGATCCCGCAGGATCGGACGGCCTTTTACTCCAAGGTCTCCCGAAAAAACAAGTTTCGAATCGCCATCGACATCGGAAACGAAGAGTTCAATGATCGAGGAACCGAGAATATGTCCCGCGTCGTTGAAAACCACTTTGATTTCTCCATTGATTTCAAGCAATTGATTATATAAGATCGGAGATACCTGCTTTAAAGCTGCTTCTGCATCTTCGATCGTATAAAGCGGTTCCACAAGAGGTTTCCCGGCTCTCTGGTTTTTGCGGTTGGCCCACTCCGCTTCTTTTTCATGAATGTAGGCACTGTCCTTTAACATAATATTTAAAAGATCCGCCGTCGGATTCGTGCAATAGATTTTTCCCTTAAAGCCATTTCTCACAAGCAGAGGAAGTCTTCCGCTATGGTCGATATGCGCGTGAGAAAGCAAAACAAAATCAATGTCCGCCGGGTTAAATTCAAATTCTTTGTTCAGTTCGTCCATTTCGTCGCTGCCCTGAAACTGGCCGCAATCGAGAAGTAGTTTATGTTTTTCTGTCGTGATCAAGTGGCAGGATCCCGTCACCGATTTTGCAGCTCCGCAGAATTTTATTTTCATCTGTTACCTCCTAATGCCTCTCTGATAGCTCGAGCCTTATCCGTTGAAACAAGTGTAGCTTTTATATTTTGATTATACCACAACTGCCTGCTTCTTCCAATAAGCCCACCAAAATAATGGCTCTCCAGATTCAGTTGAGCCATTGCAAGCTCATCTATCAAATTTTTAATGCAAAAAGAAAAAGGGTCGTCCCAATTTTTTTGAGCCAGCCCCTTTTCAAAATGAGAATCATTTATGGTTTAGTCATATTTCTGTTTGATTTTGATTTCTATCTTTTTCCGTCCCTCTTTCCATTTGATCTCGCCCGGGGTGATGCAATCTTTCACAGGGCAGACATTGAGACAAAGATGGCAGCCGACACATTCATCATTGATGCTCGGTTTCCTTTT
>CAZKCB010000067.1:0-9265 GCA_964550965.1 uncultured Oscillospiraceae bacterium | reverse complement strand
AGGGCTTATCGAAATTCACCCTCGTGCCTGCTCGCGTAAAATAGGAGTAAGCGAATACGTAAGCTGCGCGTTAAGCAGAGAAAAGAGAGGTAATTCCTGTTTTGCATGCAAAGGCTGAAGGAATTGCTACTAGGGTGGTACCGCGGATAATATTCGTCCCTGGATTCGTTAAGAGTCCGGGGATTTTTTTTACAAGAGAAAAAAGGAGTGTAGAGAAAATATGTTTGAGAACCTATCGGAAAAACCGATTGCTGAAGTACAGAATGAGCAGGCTGATCTTTGGGATCAGGAACGCTTGCTTGAAAAATGTGTGACGAGCAGGGATGGATAACCCACCTTCTTGTTTTATGAAGGTCCACCGACCGCAAACGGGAGCCCGGGTATCCATCATGTGATTGCAAGAACACTGAAAGATTCCGTGCTTCGTCACAAGACGATGCAGGGCTATGCCGTCAACCGGAAAGCAGGTTGGGATACCCATGGACTTCCTGTTGAAATCGAAGTCGAGAAGCAGCTTTGCATGACCGGAAAGCAGGATATCGAAAAATACGGGATCAAGGAATTCAACCAGAAATGCCGTGAGTCTGTGTTCACCTATGAAAAGCAGTGGAGAGAGATGACCAGACGGATGGGTTACCTCATCGATCTTGATGATCCCTATATCACGCTCGACAATTCTTATATCGAAACCGGCTGGTGGATCTTAAAAGAATTCTTCAAGGCCGGCTTGATCTACGAGGGACATAAGATCCTTCCGTACTGCCCCAGATGCGGAACCGGACTTGCTTCCCATGAAGTGGCTCTCGGCTATAAAGAAGTCAAAACGACTACGATCACCGCTAAGTTCAAGAGGAAAGATGCGGATGAGTATTTCCTCGCATGGACGACAACTCCCTGGACGCTCGCTTCCAATGTTGCGCTGACAGTCGGTGCGAAACTTGATTATCTTAAGGTCGATCAGGACGGCGTGGTTTATTATGTCGGGAAAGCCCTTGCCGATAAGGTGCTCGGAGCAGGAAAATATACGATCCTGGCCGAAATGAAGGGCAAGGATCTTGAATTCGTTGAATACGAACAGCTGATGCCTTTTATCAAAGTAGACAAGAAAGCCTTTTTCGTGACCTGTGCGGATTACGTCACCACAGAAGACGGAACCGGGATCGTCCATACGGCGCCGGCTTTTGGTGAAGATGACTATAATACGGGGAGAAGATACGGACTTCCTGTTCCGAATCCCGTTGACGAAGAAGGAAAATATACAGAAACACCGTGGGCCGGACGTTTCGTAATGGAAGAAGGACTTGATATCGACATCATCAAGTGGCTTGCCGCGGAAAACAAGATCTACGCAAAAGAAAAAATCGAACATAACTATCCGCATTGCTGGAGGTGCGGAACACCGCTGATCTATTATGCGAAGCCGAGCTGGTACATTGAAATGACCAAGCTCAAAGATCAGCTTGTCGAAAACAACAGCAAGGTCAACTGGTACCCTGATTTTGTCGGAGAAAAACGCTTTGGAAACTGGCTTGAAAATGTCAACGACTGGGCAATCTCGAGAAATCGTTACTGGGGAACACCGATCAACATCTGGCGCTGCGAGTGCGGGCATCTTGAATCGATCGGTTCGAGAGCAGAGCTTGTAGAAAAAGCCATTGAAGATATCGACGAAACGATCGAACTTCATCGTCCGTATGTGGATGATGTGCATTTGGTTTGTCCGGAATGCGGCAAAACGATGAGCAGGATCCCTGAAGTCATGGACTGCTGGTTTGACAGCGGCGCGATGCCGTTTGCGCAAAGACATTACCCGTTTGAAAACAAAGAGAATTTCAAAAGGGACTTTTTCCCTGCCGATTTTATCTGCGAAGGGATCGACCAGACACGTGGTTGGTTCTACTCGCTGATTGCGATATCGACCTTTATCATGGGAGAAGCACCTTATCGCAACGTCCTTGTCAACGATCTGATCTTAGACAAGGAAGGCAAAAAAATGTCCAAGTCCAAGGGCAATACGGTCAACCCCTTTGAACTTTTCGATAAATACGGAGCTGACGCGACCCGCTGGTATCTGCTTTCGGCATCGCCGGCCTGGTCACCGACTAAGTTTGACGAGGATGGTCTCGTTGAAGTGGTAAGCAAATTCTTCGGAACGCTCCGAAACGTATATAATTTCTTTGTTCTTTACTCGAACAGCGACGGCATCGATCCGAGAACCTTAACTGTCGCTTACGAGGACAGAGCAGAGATTGACCGCTGGATCCTTTCCAAATACAACCGACTGATCAAAGAGGTCATGGAAGAAATGGACCGCTACGATCATATGAAGACCGTAAGAAAGATCCAAAATTTCGTTACCGAGGATCTTTCCAACTGGTATATCAGACGTGCACGCCGCCGTTTCTGGGGCGAGGAATTGACCGAAGACAAGAAATCGGTCTACCTTACCACCTATGAGGTACTCGTTGGTGTTGCTCAGCTTGCTGCGCCTTGCGCTCCGTTTATTTCGGATGAGATCTACCGCAAGCTTACGGGAGAAGAATCAGTGCATCTTTCCTATTACCCGACAGTCAACGAAAAACTCATCGATGAAAACGTCGAAGCCAGAATGGATCTTGTCAGAGACATGGTTGCACTTGGTCGAGGCGTCAGAGAAAAAGAACGGATCAAAGTCCGCCAGTCTCTCCATGAGATCCTTGTGGATGGAAAATATGAAAGCCTGATCGGTGACATGACCAACCTGATCAAAGAAGAACTCAATGTTAAAAACGTAGTCTTTGAAAAAGAACTCGATCGCTATATGGATCTTGCGCTCAAACCCGATTTCAAGGCGGCAGGCCCTGTGCTCGGAAGCAAGATCAAGGCCTTTGGTGCAGCACTCGCAAAAGTCGATCCGAAAGCCACTGTGGCCGCACTTGAAAAAGACGGACAGGTAACGATGGAGCTTGACGGCGAAAGCTTTTCGATCACAAAAGATCTTGTTGATGTCAGGATCAGCGCAAAGGAAGGCTTTGCTGTCGCGATGGAAAACAATGTATTTGTTATTCTCGATACTACCATCACGCCGGAATTGCTGTCGGAAGGTCTTGCACGCGAAATGGTTTCAAAGATCCAGCAAATGCGTAAGCAAAATGATTTTGAAATGGCAGATCGGATCCGGATATCCTGTTTCTGTGATGAAGAGGTCGGGAAAGCTCTTTCGGAGCATCGCGAGTATATCATGAGGGAAACACTTGCCGTCGAGGTGATTGAAGGCGTTGACGGACTTTCGGAATACGATTTGAACGGACATAAAACCGGTATTTCTGTAGAAAGAATATAGGAGGCTGTTATGAGAGCTGTAATTTCTGTAGTCGGTAAAGATAAGGTCGGTATTCTGGCCATGGTCAGCAACATTTGTGCGGAGGTAAATGCAAACGTCATCGAGGTCACGCAGTCGGTCCTTCAGGAATTTTTCGTCATGATGATGGTCATCGATATTTCTGAAATGAATTGCGAACTTTCCGATCTGCGCCAAAAGCTGACGGAAAATATTATGGGAATGAAGATCCACGTCATGCATGAAGACATTTTCAATTCCATGCACCGTATATAAGGAGTAAAGGATGCTGAATACAAGCGATATCATGGAAACCATTACCATGATCCAGGAAGAAAATTTAGATATCAGAACGATCACCATGGGGATTTCCCTGCTTGACTGCTGCGACAGCGATATCAAGAGATCGTGTGAAAAGGTATACCAGAAGATATACCGCTGTGCCAAGGATCTTGTGAAGGTCGGAGACGAAATCGAACAAACCTATGGCATTCCAATCATAAATAAACGTGTTTCGGTCACGCCGATCGCCATGCTTTGCGGAGCGTCCGGCGGAGACCCCGTCGAATATGCCATGACCCTCGATCGAGTCGCAAAAGACATCGGGATCAATTTTATCGGAGGCTACTCTGCATTGGTACATAAAGGCTTTTCTCCCGGGGACCGTGAATTGATCGAATCGATCCCGAGAGCGTTGGCAAGCACAGATTTTGTTTGCTCCTCCGTCAATATCGGAACGACCAAAGCAGGGATCAATATGGATGCGGTCCGAACCATGGGTAAAGTGGTTCTTGAAGCTGCTGAACTTACCGCAGACAGACAGTGCATCGGCCCGGCAAAGCTGGTTGTCTTTTGCAATGCCCCCGAAGACAATCCCTTTATGGCAGGAGCATTTCATGGGCCGGGCGAACCGGATTGCGTGATCAATGTAGGCGTTTCGGGACCTGGTGTCGTCCGCGCTGCGATTGCAAAGGCAGGAAAAGATCTGGATCTGACAGAAATTGCGGAAATCATAAAAAAGACGGCATTCAAAATCACTAGAATGGGTCAGCTTGTAGGAACGGAAGCTTCGGCAAGGCTTGGAGTACCCTTCGGCATCGTCGACCTTTCGCTTGCACCGACTCCGGCTGTTGGAGATTCAGTAGCCTATATTCTTGAAGAGATCGGTCTTGAGAGCTGCGGCGCCTGCGGTACGACTGCAGCGCTTGCTATGCTCAACGATGCAGTCAAAAAAGGCGGTGTCATGGCATCCTCAAGCGTTGGAGGCCTTTCGGGCGCATTCATTCCGGTTTCTGAGGATGCAGGCATGATCGCGGCTGCAAAAAGCGGAGCCTTGACGATCGAAAAGCTTGAAGCGATGACCGCAGTGTGTTCTGTAGGTCTTGATATGATAGTAATACCAGGAGACACCCCTGCCGAGGTGATCTCAGGACTTATCGCTGATGAGGCTGCAATCGGCATGGTCAATTCCAAGACGACGGCTGTCAGAGTCATCCCTGCGATCGGAAAATCCGAAGGAGATGTATTGGAATTTGGCGGACTTCTCGGAAGCGGCCCCGTTATGAAAATAAACAAGTACTCACCAGCGGTGATGATTGCTCGCGGCGGACGCATCCCTGCTCCATTGCAGAGTTTAAAGAACTAGGAGAACATTGGATGAAAACCGATATCAAGAGCATGACACTGGAAGAACTTGGAGATTTCCTGGAACTGCTCGGTGAAAAAAAATACCGTGCAGCCCAAATCTTTGGATGGCTGTATAAAGGCATATATGACTTTTCAGAAATGACGAATCAGTCTATTTCGCTTAGAGAAAAGCTCGAGCAAGAGGCCTATATTGAAAAACTAGCCATTGAGAAGTTCCAGGTCTCGCAAAAAGACGGAACACGGAAATATTTGTTCGGCCTTCGCAGCGGCAATGCGATCGAAAGTGTTTTCATGAAATATAAATACGGAAATACGGTCTGCGTTTCTTCGCAGGCCGGATGCCGTATGAATTGCGCCTTCTGCGCTTCTGCTGCGCGGGGATTTGCGCATGACCTTACTGCTTCGGAAATGGTCGATCAAATCATTGCAATCGAAAAAGAAACCGGAGAGAAAATTAGCAATATTGTAGTGATGGGAACGGGTGAGCCGTTTGATAATTATGAAACCCTTTGTCGCTTTATAGAACTGGTACATGCGGAAGAGGGTCTCAATATCGGACTCCGTTCGATCACTGTATCTACTTGCGGCATCATCCCCAAGATGGAAGAGTTTGCAGAGGATTTCCCACAGGTAAACCTTGCCGTCTCGCTGCATGCGCCAAATGACAAAATAAGAGATACCCTGATCCCGATGAACAAAAAGTATCCGATCAAGCCCTTGCTTGAGACCTGCCGGAAACATACTGAAAAAACGGGTCGCCGCATCACTTTTGAATATGCATTGATCAAAGGGATCAATGACAAAGAATCGCACGCAAGGGAACTTGCAGAGCGTCTCGCAGGAATGCTTTGCCATGTGAATTTGATTCCGCTGAATACAGTTTCCGAACTTCCTTTTGAAGGAGCGGATCGCAAAGCCGCCGAGCACTTTCTTGCTTTGCTTGAAGCTAAAGGAATACAGGCTACGATACGGCGTGAACTTGGTTCGGATATCGATGGGGCGTGCGGACAACTTCGACTTTCGTTAAAAATGTAATTTGTGTTTCCTGTCTTGCC
This sequence comes from uncultured Oscillospiraceae bacterium, assembly GCA_964550965.1. Classification (GTDB taxonomy): domain Bacteria; phylum Bacillota; class Clostridia; order Peptostreptococcales; family Anaerovoracaceae; genus STD2-154. The sequence continues at coordinate 3,244 of CAZKCB010000067.1, read as the reverse complement.
CCTCTTATTTCTGTGGTGTATAATAAGAGAAAAGGAAAAGGGGGCGGTTCCATTGGTTAAACTATTGGTGGGCCACAAAGGGTCCGGGAAAACGAAGAAGATGATTCAGATGGCAAACGATGTCGCTGAGCTCGGAACAGGCAGTGTCGTTTTCATCAACAAGGATCATCGATTGATGTATGACCTTAAATACATGATCAGAGTCGTTTGTATGGAAGAGTACGAACACATCACGAACATTGATGAGTACATCGGTTTCATCTACGGTATCATCAGTTCGGATCATGATATTGAGGTTATTTTTATTGACGGGATACTTCACCATAAAGATGTTCATATTCCGAACATCAAGGAATTCCTCGGCAGGCTGCAGAATATTTCAAAGCTTTATGAACTCGACTTCGTTGTAAGCTTGAGCGCGAGTCTTGAAGAACTCGGAGATGCTGTCGAAGGATGCGAAATTCTTACTTGATGCGTAGGGATCATATCGTATTTTGGGATATTGACGGCACATTGATGCATTGCGGAAGTGACGGAAAAAAAGCCCTAAATGCTACGTTCTCAGAGCTTTACGGAATTGCGGACGCTTTTTCCTCCGCACCGATCGGGGGAAGCATGGATGCTGTTTTGATTGCAGAAATCATGCGAACCTTTGAAATCAAAAAAGATGAACTAAAAAATATCCATGACCATTATCAAATGACATTAAAAAGGATACTTGCGGAAGATACTCAAAAGCAGATCCTTCCGGGGGTACTCCCTATCTTAGAAGCCCTTAACGCTGAACCTTTGTATCGCAGTGCTTTGTTGACGAGCAATCTTAAGGTTGGAGCTTTTGCGAAACTGGAATCGGTCGGGCTTTCAGGATATTTTGATTTTGGTGGCTTCGGTGACGAGCCGGTTGAAAAATCGGATGCAGCCGAGCAGTGTATTTGTCTTGCACAAGAAAAATACGGAACCGTTTTCTCCCGTGAACAGATTTTTCTGGTCGGAGACAGCGACTATGACATTGTTTCCGCACAAAAAATCGGGATAAAAAGCGTTGCTGTTGCGACGGGTTGGGTTTCATCCGATCGTCTCTTGGAAAGCAAGCCTGATTATTTTTTCGAAAATTTATCGGAAACAGACCGGGTACTAAAAGTACTGGGCATATAGAAAATAAAAACCCGGGCAGGCCGATCGGCCTGCCGGGTATTTCTACTGTTGTTTTTTTATAATATCAAGGAGGAAGGCCATGAGTTTTATTCTGGGATTATGCCAAATGAATGTACAAAAAGAAAAACAGGCGAATCTGTTAAAGGCCGAATCCATGATCAGAGAAGCAGCAAAAAGAGGGGCGCAGATGATTTCCTTGCCCGAAATCTTCAACTGCCCTTATTCCAACAAATTTTTTCGGGAATACGCAGAGGATGCTGAGGGACAGACGGTCAGGCTTCTTTCCTCTCTTGCAAAAGAACTCTCGGTCTATTTGATTGGGGGATCGATCCCTGAAATTGCAGACGATAAAATATACAATGCGAGTTTTATCTTTGACAGGCAAGGCCAGATCATCGGCAAACATAGAAAAGTCCACTTGTTCGATATTGATCTTAAGGGTGGGATTTCTATGAAGGAATCGGATACTCTTACGGCCGGAGAACAAATGACGGTCGTTGATACCGAATTCGGCAAGATCGGCGTTGCGATCTGCTACGATGTACGCTTTCCGGAATTGATCCGGAATATGACCCTTGCCGGAGCAAAGCTCATTATTCTTCCGGCAGCATTTACACTGATGACCGGGATATCACACTGGGAGATCACGATGAGAGTCCGTGCTTTGGACAATCAGATTTTTTTTGCTGCAGTATCTCCTTCAAGAGACCCAAATGGGTATTATCAGGCCTACGGACATTCTTGTATTGCCACTCCCTGGGGAGAACTTTCTGCCAGGACTGACACACGCGAATCCATCGTTCTCGGAGAGATCGATTTTGATTATAACAATGCTATTAGAGAGCAACTTCCACTGCTGATGCATCGTCGACCGGAAATCTATCGACAGGCGGCGGAACAAGATTATTACGGAGGGAAAAAATGAAACGAATGATAGCAGTCTTGCTGACCGTGATTATGGCCTTGGGCCTTTCTGCCTGCACGAAAAAGGCCGAGCCCGAGCCGGAACCGGTTCTTCCAAAGGTGGTTTTTATTGCGGAAGGCGGGATTTCTGACAACAGCGCCAATACAATGGCGTATGAAGGTATCAAAAAAGCACAGGAAGATTTTGAAATAGAGGCTTCCCTAATAGAGACGAAAACAAGCTCTGAAACCATCAATGCCTTCTCCCAGTCGGCTGCAGATGGTGCAAAACTGGTGATTGGCACAGGATTCGTCGCGCCTGAAACGATTACGGAAATTGCGCAGCAGTATCCGGACACACTGTTTGCAATGCTTGACTATGATGAAGAGATTGCCGGAAATGTCATGAGCCTTGCTTACAAAGAGCAGGAGGGGGCGTTTATTGCGGGAGTCATCGCGGCGAGAAGCACAAAGACCCAGATCGTTGGTTTTGTCGGAGGCGAGGATAGCGAAATTGGTGAAAAATATGAATATGGTTTCCGTGGAGGCGTAAAAGCAATCAACCCCAATGCACAGGTAATGGTAGGTTTTGCAGCAACCTTTGAAGACCCGCTTGCCGGAAAAACTGCGGCGCAAGACTTGATATCAAAAGGCGCGGATATTATCTATCAGGAAGCCGGAAAATCCGGCGTTGGTGTGATAGATGCTGCAACGGCAGCAGGGACTCGAGTGATCGGAATCGATTACAACGGAGAAGAACCCGACCCGGAATCCGTTTTATGCTCTACATTCAAACGTTTGGATAACGGTGTTTACCTTGCGATCCAAATGATGATGGAAGGTGATTTTTCCGGCGGAGTTCTTGAACTCGGGCTTGACTTTGAAGCCGTTGGCTATTCGGATGAAGCAGAGAAACTTGCTCCTGAAATCAGATCGGAGGCAAACGCATATATCAAAGCCATTTCGGCGGGCGATATCTATGTCCCCGGAACCCGCAGTGAATTCGAGGAATTTGTTGTACCGGAAGGCGGTTTCCTTGCAAAATAGAAAACGAATATGAAGTGGAAAAGGCCATGAAAGGCGCAGAAAACGCTTTCCAGGGCCTTTTGATTGCGCTATAATAAAATAAGGTTCTTAAAAAAAATAAACTTATCGAGACTGGGTCCGAAAATTGTGGAGCTGTGGG
>CAZKCB010000066.1:0-9350 GCA_964550965.1 uncultured Oscillospiraceae bacterium | reverse complement strand
TGAAAGTGAACCAGGCCGGTGTTATTCCAATCATCTTTGGAATGTCACTGCTGCAGTTCCCCTTGACGATCACCTACTTTATTCCAGGCAGCGTCTTTGCCGATTTCGTCGAGAAGTGGCTTTCGCCCACAGGGAACCCAGGTGTCTGGATCTACAATATCTTTTATGTAATCCTTATCATGTTCTTTACCTATTTCTATACTTCGGTTATCTTTAACCCGGTGGAAGTAGCGAACAACATGAAAGCAAATGGCGGATTTATCCCCGGAATCAGACCGGGCAGATCCACTATTGAATATTTAAATAAAGTAATGACAAGGATCACCTTGGTCGGAGCTATTTTCCTCTCTCTGGTCGCGATCCTGCCAACCATCATACAGGGCGTCTCTACTCTGGATTTCCGTTTTGGAGGCACATCCTTACTGATCGCGGTAGGTGTTGGCTTAGATACGATGAAACAGCTTGAGAATCAAATGGTGATGCGTAACTACCAGGGCTTCTTAAAATAAAAAGAAGCTCTGAGGAGGACAAAAATATGTGCAGAATCGTTTTACTCGGTCCTCCGGGTGCCGGGAAAGGTACACAGGCAGTGAGAATTGTCAAGGAGTACCAAATCCCACATATCTCGACCGGGGACATTTTTCGTATGAATATCAAAGAGGGAACTACGCTCGGAAAGAAAGCCAAGGAATACATGGATAAAGGCGAACTGGTTCCCGATTCACTCGTTGTGGATTTGGTCAAAGACCGTCTGGAAGCCGATGATTGCCAAAAGGGATTTCTTTTGGATGGATTCCCCCGTACGGTCTATCAGGCAGAGCAATTGGATGAGTTCTTAACATCCAAGGGCCTTGGCCTTACGAAAGTCATCGACATTTATGCCGGTGAAGACGTGCTTTTGGAGAGAATGATTGGAAGAAGGGTCTGCAAGAACTGCGGAGCTACCTACCACATCAAAAACATGCCTCCAAAAAAAGAAGGTATCTGTGATCTTTGCGGCGGAGAAGTCTATCAGCGTGCTGACGACACCGAAGAAACGGTCAAAAATCGTTTTGAGGTTTATGAAAAACAAACCAAGCCCCTGATCGAGTATTATGAAAATGCCGGAAATATCGTTCATATCGATGGTACGATAGGCCTTGAAAATGTATTCGCAGCCATCGTTCGCACCTTAGGAGCGTAAAATGATTATCATCAAGTCACAACAGGAAATCGAGTTGATGAAGCAAGCGGGAGCTGTGACAGCAAAGATCCTTTCGGATCTCCGTAAAGTCATTGTGCCGGGAATTACGACAAAAGATGTAGATGATTTCGTTGAACAAACCATTTTGGACAGCGGTATGATACCGGCGTTCAAGGGGTACAACGGATACCCGGCCAGTGCCTGTGTCTCAGTGAACCAGCAGGTGGTTCACGGGATCCCTTCAAAAAAGAACAGACTTGTTGAAGGTGACATCGTCAGCGTCGACGTTGGGACGATCTATCGTGGGTATTACAGCGATGCTGCAAGAACCTATCCGGTAGGGAAAATCGATCCTGAAGCACAAAGGTTGATTGACGCGACACGGGCAAGCTTCTATGAGGGACTGAAATTCTGCAGGCCGGGATTCCGGCTTTCGGATATCTCCCACGCTATACAGAAACGGGTCGAACAAGACGGTTTTTCCGTTGTGAGAGACTTTGTAGGGCATGGGATCGGCAGAGCGATGCATGAAGAACCTCATATCCCAAATTTCGGCGCTCCGGGCCGAGGGCCGCGATTGGTTCCAGGAATGGTACTCGCCATCGAACCGATGGTAAATGAAGGCACCTGGAAAGTAACGGTTCTTCCTGATGACTGGACTGTTGAGACCATAGACGGCAAAAGATCAGCACACTATGAAAATACGGTGGTCATCACCGAAACAGAACCGTTGCTACTCACAAAACTCGATGTAACTTAATGATGGAGGTGTGACTTATGGCAAAAAAGGATGCGATCGAAGTATTCGGAACAGTGATGGAAGCTCAGCCCAATGCCATGTTCATCGTTAAACTGGAGAACGGCTACGAAGTGCTTGCACACATTTCTGGAAAGATCAGAATGAACTTCATCCGGATTTTGCCCGGAGACAAAGTAAAGGTAGAATTATCGCCTTACGATTTGTCCCGCGGGAGAATTACCTGGAGAGAAAAATAGAGGGAATGCTGCACGGGAATACCGGTTGCAAGACAAGGAGGAAGAAAAAATGAAAGTAAAAGCTTCAGTGAAACCTATTTGCGAAAAATGCAAGATCATCAAAAGACACGGTAAGGTGATGGTCATCTGTGAAAATCCGAAGCATAAGCAAAGACAAGGTTAGGTTGAATCCCCCTTACGGGAGCGGCTGAGTTTTCCTGTCGGGAGACAGCGAAACACTGTGAGGGCGTTCAAATAAATTAGAAATCACTACAGGCCGGACATTATCGTGCCCGGCAGGATTTGCACGTATCGTGGGAAAGAAACTAAGAAGGAGGAAATAGCATATGGCTCGTATAGCCGGCATCGACTTACCGAGAGATAAGAGAGTGGAAATTGGACTTACCTATATATATGGCATCGGAAGACCGACAGCAACGGAAATCCTTGAGAAGTCAGGCGTCAACCCGGACACAAGGATCAAAGATCTGTCTGAGGAAGAAGTAGGCGCGATCAAAAAGATCATCGATTCCGAGTATACTGTGGAAGGTGACCTCAGAAGAGAGGTATCCCTCAACATTAAGAGACTCATGGAAATCGGCTGCTACAGAGGAATCCGCCATAGAAGAGGTCTTCCTGTCAGAGGACAGAACACAAAGACCAATGCTAGAACAAGAAAAGGCCCGAAAAAGACTGTGGGCAGAAAGAAAAAGTAAAGGAGGTTCGAAATAATGGCAAAACAGCAACAAGTCAAAAAGACTGTTCGTAAAAAGAGAAGAGAACGTAAGAACATCGAACGCGGCCAGGCTCATATCCAGTCGACCTTCAATAATACTTTGGTGACGCTTACAGATCTTAGTGGCAACGCTCTTTCCTGGTCCAGCGCAGGTTCGCTGGGCTTCAAAGGCTCCAGAAAGTCCACTCCTTTTGCAGCACAGATGGCAGCTGAAGAAGCAGCCAAAGCAGCAATGGAGCACGGACTTAAGACGGTCGAAGTATATGTTAAGGGACCCGGATCCGGCCGTGAAGCGGCAATCAGAGCACTGCAGAGTGCCGGTCTTGAGATCAATATGATCAAAGACATCACGCCGATTCCGCATAACGGATGCAGACCGCCGAAAAGAAGAAGAGTTTGAGGAAAGGGAGGTGTTATTAAATGGCTAGATATACAGGAGCTTCTTGCAGATTATGCAGAAGAGAAGGTCAGAAGCTGTTCCTGAAAGGCGAAAGATGCTACGGAACAAAGTGCGCTCTCGAAAAGAGAAATTACGCACCCGGACAGCATGGACAGGCCAGGAAAAGCAAAATGACTGAATATGGTCTCCAGCTCAGAGAAAAGCAGAAAGCAAAGCGTTTCTACGGAATTCTGGAAACCCAGTTCAGAAACTATTTTGAAAAAGCAGCAAAAAAGAAAGGCATCACTGGTGAAAACCTGCTTGTCCTTTTAGAGTGCAGATTAGATAATGTTGTTTTCCGTATGGGCTTTGCTTCTTCGAGAAAAGAAGCAAGACAGCTCGTTACGCATAATCACTTTGTCGTAAATGGTGCAAAACAGAACATCCCTTCCTTACAGGTGAAGGCTGGAGATGTCATCAAAGTCAAAGAGAAGAGCACCGCTTCTCCGAAATTCAAAGAGATCAAAGACATGGCGATCAGCACTCCTTCTTGGATCACCGTTGATACGGAAAAACTCGAAGGAAAAGTAGTTGCGATGCCGACAAGAGAAGAAATTGATACTCCCATCGCTGAGCATCTCATCGTTGAGCTCTACTCGAAGTAATGAAATAGGGGTATCGATCCCGCTGCAGTGGCTTTTAAAGCCTCTTGCAGGGGTTCGATGGATCTGAGAATAAGGAGGGGTTTTACAATGATCGAAATTGAAAAGCCGACAATCGAATGCATCCATAGCGAAGAGGACAGAAATTACGGGAAATTCGTCGTAGAACCTTTGGAAAGAGGCTACGGAACGACTTTGGGCAACAGCCTGAGACGGATCCTCTTAAGTTCTCTGCCGGGAGCTGCGGTCACATCCGTGAAAATCGATGGGATCCTCCACGAGTTTTCTACCATTCCCGGAGTGAAAGAAGATGTGACGGAGATCATTCTGAACCTGAAAAAGCTTTCGGTGCGTCTTTCCGGTGAAAACACAAAGAAAGTGATCATCAATACGGTTGGCCCGAAGGAAGTTACCGCAGCCGACATCATCGGAGATAGCGGTCTTGAAATATTCAATCCCGGACTTCACATTGCCACGCTCGAAGAAAACGCAACACTCGTGATGGAGATCAATGTTGCAAGAGGCAGAGGCTATGTGCCCGCAGATCAGAACAAGACCGAAAATATGCCGATTGCTGTGATTCCTGTCGATTCTATCTTCACACCGGTAAGCCGGGTCAATTTCAGCGTTGAGAACACCAGAGTCGGTCATGTTACAGACTTCGACAAACTCGTTCTTGAAATCTGGACAGATGGAAGCATCAATCCGGAAGAGAGCGTTTCCATCGGAGCCAAGATCATGCAGGAGCATTTAAAGCTCTTCATTGATCTGACTGATAGCATGGAGGCCATGGAAATCATGGTTGAAAAAGAAGAGGATCAGAAAGAAAAAGCTTTAGAGATGACCATCGAAGAACTTGAACTTTCCGTCCGTTCCTTTAACTGCTTGAAGAGAGCAGCCATCAACACGGTGGAGGAATTGACACATAAGAACGAGGACGATATGATGAAGGTTCGGAACTTAGGCAAAAAATCTATGGATGAAATCAAAAATAAATTGGAAGAACTGGGTCTCGGGTTGAAACCAAGCGACGAATAAACAGAACTTTCAAGGCCGAACAATAAAGAAACAAGGAGGTAGAGCAAATGCCGGGCTATAGAAAATTAGGCAGACCGACCGCTCACAGAAAAGCGATGCTTCGCAATCTCGTGACTGACCTGCTCCGCGAGGGTAGAATCACCACCACAGACTGCAGAGCGAAGGAAGCCAGAAAAATAGCAGAAAAAATGATCACACTCGGAAAGCGGGGCGACCTGCATGCAAGAAGACTGGCTATGGCCGTCATCTTCGACGAGACTGTCGTTAAGAAGCTGTTCGACGAAATCGCTCCGAAATATGCCGAGAGAAATGGTGGATACACCAGAATTCTCAAGCTGGGCCCCCGTCAGGGAGACAGCGCAGAGGTAGTATTCTTAGAGCTTGTCTAAAATTTAGTAAAGCTAAATTTATCAAGATTTATAAAGCCAAAATAAAAATAACTATGTCCCAAAACGACCCTGCAGGCAACTGCTGCGGTCGTTTTTTTATGGCGTCATATAAATATTGTGGTAGATTTCTACTGCTGTCAGCTCAGCCAATTTGCGAAGCAAATAGCAGGTGAAATCATGCAAGGAAACCGCTCGTTCTTCGAACTCGGACGGTTTCTACGGCAAACAGGGCTCTGGCATTTATAAGATTTGTAGAGCTCTATTTCGTTTTTTCTTCAAAGTTATCTAAAATGGTTTTATATTGTTCTGTTTTAGATAACTTCCTTAAAACCCGTGCGCTGAAGCCTTTGAATGTAACACTTGAGAACGTTGAAACTCAAACGTTTTCAATCTTTTTTTTGTTTTGCTTGTGTTTTTTTCGCTTTGGAGTTATCTAAAATTCAAAAAATTGAGGCTCAAAAGTATAACTTTTCGCTGAAAGTTATACTAATTTTGATTTTGGGGGGTGATTTTAGATAACTTTTCAAAGCAGTAAAAGGTTAGCTGAAAGGGCAAAGCCAGGAACCTTGAAATACGTGTTTTTTGGACTTGCCTAAAAGAACTCTTTTTTTGGTTTTAGGAAGTTATACTTGCTGTGCCCAACGGAGCTGATTTTAGATAACTTTTTAGTGTTAGCTGTGTACTGATCTGCGGGTATCAGCGGAGGGACTTGAATTTAATATGGGAAATCAAAGTAATTAAAAAACCCGCCACAAATGTAGCGGGTCTCTCTTTTGACTTCTATTAGGGAAAGGGATTAGAGCGGCTTTACGTTTACTGCGCGAAGCTTGCTGCTGTTCTTCGGATCCGATTCGATGTCAAATGTTACCTTCTGTCCTTCGGACAAAGTTTTGAAACGATCGGAGATAATTCCGGAGAAATGTACGAATACGTCGTCTCCACCCTCGTCATTCGAAATAAAACCAAAACCCTTGCTCTCGTTGAACCATTTTACTGTACCTTTATTCATCAAAGATACCTCCTTTTTTTTTGTATATTTCACCTATAAAAAATCACATGCCCTGACTAGTCAGCAATCGAAAATCTGACCTTACAAGCACATGTGAATCGATTCGTACAGTCAAAATATCAAATTCATTATAACATTAGCATGGTTTTATGTAAAGCTATTTTTTACCAATAAAAAAACTCCTTTAAAATACACTGCAAATCAGCCATTTTCTGATTGACAAAACAACCCTGACACGATATTATATTCAAGTGACCGCGAGGTGTGGCTCAGCTTGGTAGAGCGCTACGTTCGGGACGTAGAGGCCGCAGGTTCAAATCCTGTCACCTCGACCAATATAACAAAAGAGACTCCAATGGGGTCTCTTTTGTTATGCCCTTGAACGTCATCAGGATTTGAGACTGTGGTAAAAAGGGTATAGGGAAAGCGAAGTGTGTTCAAACAGAGCATATCGCTTTTAAACTATCGATATTGAAAATCGGGCGTTATAGGGATCAGAACTCCACGGGTGTGGAAGTTGCAGCGCCAGCCAGGTCTACCGCCAAGACGGGCGAAGATAGGGTCTCTCGGGTGCTGTATTTTGTGGGACAGCCTGGCGGAGGCGTTAAAATTCTTTCCCCTCGATCAACAAAAAAAGAGTGTATCCCAAATCATGGAGCACACTGCTTTTTCGTTTGGAAAAGCTGCAAAAATAATAAGTCTATTTTTCCGACGTTTCGTTTTTATCGTTCTTTGCTGTTTCTTCCTTCATTTGCTCGAAGGTCAGCATTTTGCTTCTTGAGATCAGCCCCTTGCATGTGGGGCAAAAATAGCCGATAGAGCCGCAGCCTTCATATCGATCAAGCTTGTCAAAGCAGTTTGGACAATAAAAATCTTCCATTTAGAACGCCTCCTTCCCACTCCACGGGAATATATTATTTAAAAACAGTATAGCATTTTGCAAAATTGAATTCTATCATATTATAATAATAAAAGTAATTTCAAATATGCCGCCATTTGAATGATAAGAGGAAGGTCTATGGTAAAAGAAATAGTAAAAGGGAAAAACGGATATGGGATTCCTTGCATCAAAAATTTAAAGGGGGACGAGGCAAAGATCGTTTTGATCAGTCATGGTCTTGGAAGCAGCAAAGAAAGTCCAACCGTGCTTGGCCTTGCAGAAACCCTCCCAAACTTTGGCATTGGAACATATTCGTATGATTTTCCGGGACATGGCGACAGTCCTGTGGATGGAAAACAGTTTAGAATCATTAACTGCCTGAATGATTTAGAGGCAGTCGAAACGCATATTTCCGAGATTGCCCCTGACGCAGAAATCATGTATTTTTCTTCAAGCTTCGGGGCATACCTTAATCTGATCTATCTGGCAACGCGTCCGCATAGCGGACAGAAATCTTTTCTGCGCTGTGCCGCGGTGAATTTGCCGGCGATATTTCAGAATGATACAAGGCCGGAATACCTGGAACCGCTTAAAAAACAAGGCTTTTTTACGATGGATTATCCACGCCCGTTAAAGGTAACACAAGAATTTTGTGATGACCTGGCAAGATATGATGTGTTTTCTCTCTTTAAAGCCAATATAGCAGAGATCGCAATGATACATGGAGATGGAGACAAGACTGCGCCGGTCGAAGACGCGCTTCGGTTTGCGGCGCAATTTTCTGCAGATATTACCATCATAAAAGGCGCAGGTCATCGATTTATGAATCCCGGCGGCAGGACGGCCGTTTTAAAGGCCGCGACAGATTTTTTCACAAAAGAGAACTGAATGGAGTTTAACTTGGTTTCCCGTTTTCAACTACCTTTTCAATAAACACCTGTACCAGGTTCGGATCGAATTTGATTCCTGCATTTTTACGCAGTTCATCAAGTGCTTCTTCTTGGGTAAATATATTTTGATAGCAGCTTTCCGATGTCATCGCATCAAAGGTATCCGCAATTGCGATCACACGTGCGCCCAAAGGTATCTCCAGGCCTTGGAGCCCTTTTGGATATCCACGACCATCCCATTGCTCATGGTGTGCCAATACATATTCTGCGACTTCAGACATGGAGCTTACATTGTAAAGGATCCGATAACCAACTTCCGAATGGCGTTTCATTTCACGCCACTCATCTTCTGTAAGCGGCGCCGCTTTATTCAGGATAGATTCATCTACTGCTATTTTACCGATATCATGAAGCAAACCGGCCGTTTTTAATTCTGAAAGCTTCGGACGTGACAGCTCAAGCGCAAGGCCAAATCTTGTACATAAAGAGGAAACATTATTGGCGTGCAGGCTTTCACGAGGGCTTCTTTGGTGAAGGACTTCTATGATGGTATCGATGTTTCTGGTTCTTACATTCTGGCTTTGGATCAGCTTCTTATTATACATATAGTTTTCGGCCTTTTTGAAAATATCCTGAATATTTTCGCCTTCGATCCATTTTGTGTCATAACCAAAAGAAACCGAAACACCAATTTGCGCAACCGTTTCCTCTGCGGTCGAAGCGTTGATCCGTCTGATGATCTGATCGGCTTGTATGGGGCCTGTTTTTGGAAGAAGAATGACAAATTCATCGCCGCCTAAACGTGCAATGATGTCATCGGCACGACATGCATTCTTGATCGCTTCTGCTGTTTTGCAAAGAAGCTCATCCCCCACTGCGTGCCCGAAGCAGTCATTGATCAATTTTAGTTCATTGGCATCTCCCATTATGATCGTAATCGGAAGATTTCTCTTAGTATCGATACGTTTCAGTTCTTCTTCATAAAACCTTCGATTGTAAAGACCTGTAAGCTGGTCATGATAGCTAAGATAAACAATCGAATCTTCGGACTTCTTCCTTTCCGTGATATCATGGAAGATACAGAGAATCGCAGTAGCTCCGTCCCAGTGGATCTGCTTGGCATTTACCTCGGCATAGATAGAATGTCCGTCTTTGCAGGTATCCGTTCTTTGGAATGTTATGTTTTGGCCACTTTCCAACAGCCCCATT
>CAZKCB010000065.1:4279-9523 GCA_964550965.1 uncultured Oscillospiraceae bacterium | reverse complement strand
AGGAAGACATGGAAGACCTGATGATAAACAAAGCCCGGCTTTGGCTTGATCCCGGAACGCTTTTTGGTGCCGGGGGATCGGGTTTTGAACGTTTCAATATTGCGTGTCCGAAGGCAACCCTTGAAAAAGCCATGAAACAATTAGAAACAGCGATTCTTGGAGCGAAATAAGCAGAAATAATCAAAAATAACACGAAGACTTTTGACAATAAAAAAATCATCGTTTACAATAGAGTGAAAAGAAATTTTTATTCTTCGGATCGATTCATTAAGGAGACAGCACGAATGGGGACTGACAAGAAGCGCCGTAGCAGTGACGCTATTATCAAGGTTGCGGAAAAAGTGTATCTCGAACACTATAACCATAGAAATGAAGATAAGGTCATCGCCGATTTGTTGTTTTGGGATTTCCAATTTGACGGAACTAACTATCTCGATTATTTTGAGTATGATCCGCCGACCTCGGGAGAGACCGCAAAGGCATACAATCTGTTTATGAAAAGAAAAACCGAAAAGCATTCGCGTGATTAGCTTTCAGCTGAGACGACCCTTGACAAATCAAGCCTTCCGATTATAATAATAGTATACTTTTATACAATAAATGCGATGAAGAGGCTACCACCTCGGAGCAGCGCCTGATGAGGGTTGCCGGCGGACAACGTGTCTGTCGTTATCCAAAATGAAGATCTCGTTTGGGTGGAACCGCAGAATATGCCCCAAGCATTGTGTTTGCAATAGCTTGGGTTTTTTTATTAAAAAAAATAGGAGGACAAAATGGAACAGAAGATTGCGCAGGAAGGCCTGCAGGAATACAAAGAGTTTGAAGCAAGTGATGAAAGCAGACTCTTTCGTCATACGACCTCACATATACTGGCACAGGCTGTAAAGCATCTTTTCCCTGAAGCAAAGCTTGGGATCGGACCCGCTATCGATAACGGTTTCTATTATGATTTCGATCTCGAACATCGTTTTTCGGACGAAGATCTGGCCGCCATCGAAAAAGAAATGAAAAAGATAACAAAAGGAAATTTTCCTTTGGAACGTTTTGAATTGTCCCGCGAAGAAGCAATTAAATTCATGGAAGAAAGACAGGAACCGTATAAAGTCGAGTTGATCAACGATCTGCCTGAAGATGCAGTCATTTCTTTCTACAAGCAAGGCGACTTTACCGATCTTTGTGCAGGACCGCACAAAGGCTCTACTGCCTCGATCAAAGCCATCAAGCTTTTGAGCGTGGCGGGTGCTTACTGGCGTGGGAATGAAAAAAACAAGATGCTGCAGCGTATTTACGGTACTTCTTTCCCGAAGCAGCAGATGCTTGAAGACTATCTTGCGATGGTCGAAGAAGCGAAGAAGCGCGACCACAGAAAGATCGGCAAGGAAATGGATCTTTACGCCTTTTTCGAGGAAGGTCCCGGATTCCCGTTCTTCCTTCCCAAAGGTATGGTTATCCGAAATGAGCTCGAGTATTTTTGGAGACAGGCACACAGAGAAAGAGGCTACGAAGAAATCAAGACCCCACTGATCCTTTCTGAAGAACTCTGGCATACTTCGGGACACTGGGATCATTACCAAAACAATATGTATTTTACCAAGATCGACGAAGGGAATTATGCAGTCAAGCCTATGAACTGCCCCGGTGCGATGCTTGTTTATAAACGCAAGATGTACAGCTACCGTGATTTCCCGATGCGAATGGGAGAACTCGGACAAGTCCACAGACATGAGCTTTCGGGCGCGCTGCATGGCTTGATGCGTGTAAGGACATTCACTCAGGACGATGCACATATCTTTATGCTGGAAGATCAAATGAAAGAGGAAATCATCGGTGTAATCGATTTCATCGATTATGTGTACAACCTCTTTGGATTCAAATACCACGTCGAACTTTCGACCAAGCCCGAGGATTCGATGGGAACAGACGAAGAATGGGAAATCGCGATAAACGGTCTGAAAGAAGCGATGGATGCAAAAGGCATGGATTATATCATCAACGAAGGCGACGGTGCATTCTACGGTCCTAAAATCGACTTCCACCTTGAAGACTCGATCGGAAGGACCTGGCAGTGCGGAACGATCCAGCTCGACTTCCAGATGCCGCAGCGTTTTGACCTGACCTACGTCGGCAGTGACGGTGAAAAACATCGCCCGATCATGATCCATCGCGTTATTTTCGGGAGCATCGAGCGTTTCATCGGTATCCTGACGGAGCACTTTGCAGGAAAATTCCCGCTCTGGCTTGCGCCGGTACAAGTCAAGATCCTTACAGTTACTGAAAAATACAACGACTATGCGTTTGAACTTGAAAAGAAATTTAAAGAAGCGGGACTTCGCGTCGAGGTAGACGGAAGAAACGAAAAGATCGGATATAAAATCAGAGAAGCGCGGAATCAGCGTGATCCGTACATTCTCGTTGTCGGCGAAAAAGAAGCCGAAAGTGGAAGTGCAACTGTTCGCTCCAACAAAGAGGGCGAACTCGGCGAAATGAGCATCGATAGCATCATTTCCAAGCTGCAAGAAGAGATCACAAACAAATCCTGCTAAATCTCAAAATAGAAATAGTGTTTTAAGACGAAAACACTGCCAATAAACGCCAGATCCTATTTACCTCGGAAACCGCCATATCGAACGCGGACGGTTTCTACGGCAAACAGGCTCTGGCGTTTTTTTTATGCGAGTAGGCATTGACAGCAGGAAAAATCCTGTTAAAATGAAAGTGAGTAATCACTCACTGCTAAAAACGATTGATTAGACCAATCAATACTATATCAATAAGGGAGCCTTCCTATGCCAAATATAACGGACTGCATTATCATGAAGGATGTCAATAAATTCTTTGGGGACAAACAGATCCTCAAAGATATCAATATTTCGGTCCCCTGCGGTTCGATCTATGGATTGCTCGGACCTTCCGGCTGTGGCAAAACAACGACGGTAAAAATCATGTCAGGCATTCTTGAAGCAAGCTCCGGGGAAACTTATGTCCTGGGCGAACAGATGCCGAAATTAGAACTGATGAACCAAATCGGCTATATGGCGCAGTCTGATGCACTTTACATGTCACTTTCAGCTAAAGAAAACCTGGAATTCTTCGGAAGAGTATACGGCATAAAGGAAGCGGTGCTGCAAGAACGCATCCTTGAGGTCATGGAAGTAGTTGGACTTACAAAGGAACTATATAAACCGGTGCAGGCGTATTCTGGCGGGATGAAACGCCGCCTGTCTTTGGCTCTCTCGATCTTGCATGCGCCGACCATTTTGATTTTAGACGAACCGACCGTGGGTATCGATCCGCTTCTTCGGCAAAATATCTGGAAGACGCTTTACGAAATGACCGAAAAGGGAACGACGATCATGGTGACGACACATGTGATGGACGAGGCAGAAAAATGCACGCGCCTTGCTATGATGCGTGAAGGCCTTTTGATTGCAGTCGGAACACCTGACGAAATCATAAAAAGCAGCGGCAAAGAGACCCTTGAGCAGGCGTTCATCCATTTCGGACGAGGAACGGAGGCTGCAACAAATGAGAGTTAGAGCACTTACGATCCGAATCCTACAGCAGATGAGGCGAGATAAGCGGACTCTCGCGCTCATGATTTTTGCCCCGCTTCTCGTTTTGACACTCGTCTATTTTCTTCTCGACAGTTCTACCAGTTCAGTCGCAATCGCAGTTGTGAACGCACCTGAAAGCTATGTCGAGAGTCTTTATCAGAACAATACCTATCCGGCTTATTATACGAAAGATGAGGCCGAGCGAGCCCTCGAAAACGAAGAAGTGACCGCTGTAGTCGATATGGAAAGTGGAAAACTTTATGTTGATATCGACGGTAGCAACAGCACCAATTCAAAAATCGCACTTTCCGCAATCGAAGCAGCAAAAAAAGCTTCGCTGCCGACACGCATTGACCTGAAAACAGAAATAAATTATGTTTACGGCTATGAAGATCTCTCGATGTTTGACAATATGGGAGCCGCTTTTGTCGGCGTGCTCGTTTTTTTCTTTGTATTTCTGATTGCCGGAATCGCGTTTTTACAGGAAAGAACGACCGGCACACTTGAAAAGCTTCTTTCTACGCCGATCAAACGTTGGGAGATCGTGCTCGGATATACTTGCGGATATGGCATCGTCACGGTCATACAATCCAGCGTAATTTCACTTTATGTAGTCTATGCACTTGATGTTATGATGATTGGTTCGCTTTGGCTCGTACTTCTGATCACTTTGCTTACCGCAATCGCCGCTTTGACTTTAGGGATCCTTCTTTCAACGGCCGCAAACAATGAATTTCAGATGATACAGTTCATACCTGTCGTAATTGTGCCCCAGATCTTCCTCTGCGGACTGTTTGAACTTTCTCCGACCTGGGATGTCGTTGGACACATCACCCCGTTATATTACGTTGCAGATGCCTTGAATGAGGTGATGATAAAAGGGAGCGGTATCAGGGAGATTTGGATCGATCTTGTTGTTATTTCTCTTTGCTGTGCCATTTTCATGACGCTGAATACCATACTTTTAAAAAAATACAGACGAATATAAGAAAGAAAAAATGGAGGTTATTACAAATGCAAAATTATCAGTGGCTTGATGAACTCCTTGAAAAAGAGATGCCGAACATGACGGATAAGAAGAAAGCGATCGTAAAAGCGTCGCTGATACTCTTCAGCGAAAAGGGCTATGCGGCAACGTCCACCAAAGAAATTGCGGTGATGGCAGCCGTTTCGGAAGGTGCGATATTTAAACATTTTGCCTCCAAAAGAGAATTGATGCTTTCTCTGATCGATATCATCATCAACGAAATGCTCCTGACCTTGTTTTACACGGGACTGCCGGAAATTTTATCAAAAGAGTACGATGATCTGGAATCTTTCCTGATCGTATTAGCCCACAATCGACTTCAACTTGTGGAAAAAGGGATCCCGATCTTTAAAATATTGATCCAGGAACTGCCGTTCCATCAGGAAATCCGCGATATGCTGCACGAAAAAATATCAAAAATACCACTTGCCGAAATGGCAAAAGACCTGTCAATCAGGGGAATGGGGTCGCAGAAGCCCGGCGGCGAGGTCGTTATGACTCTCGTTGCCTGCTTTGGCGGCTTTGTCCAGACAAGATATATATTGATGCCGGAGTATTTTGAAAAAATACCCGGATATGACCGGGAAGCAGATATTATTTCTTTTATAAAATTTGTCGTAAGGGGCTTGTCCCTGAACGTGGAAGCCTAAGAAAGGAGCTCCA
>CAZKCB010000065.1:0-4269 GCA_964550965.1 uncultured Oscillospiraceae bacterium | reverse complement strand
GTTAACTTTAAGCCAAAAATTCAAAGGAAAAAGGAAAGTGGGAGTGTTTCTTGTCCTGATTCTTATCGCTTCCGCCGCGATCTGGTTTTTTCTGGCGAAGGGCACAGGCGAACTCGAATTAAAAGGAACCGTTGAGACTACGATGTATTCTCATACTGCAAAGGTTTCCGGCATGGTCGAGGAAAGCTTTTTTGAACTCGGTGAAACAGTGAAAAAAGGAGACATTCTTTTTTCAATCGACAGCAAGGATCAGAAATATGCGATCGAACAGATGGAGCAGACTCTGATCCAAAAGAAAGCAGCTCTTTTGCTTTTAAAAAAAGGTGCTGACCCTGAAGCCATCAGACAGGCCAAAAACAACGTATCATCCGCACAAGCTTCTTACGATAAGGCTGCAGAGGACTATAAACGCAGCAAAAATTTATACAGCGAAGGAGCTCTTTCCAAAACGGCTTATGACAATTCAGAATACCTTTATAAAGTAGCACTAGCCGGTCTTGATAATGCAAAGCAGCAGCTTTCGATCACAGCAGGGGGTGCTGACAGCGAGACGATCCTTTCGGCAGAGGCGCAGGTTGCCCAGACAGAGAGCCAACTTCGGCAGCAAACGGAAAAAATAAAAGACTACACGATCACGGCAAATTCAGATGGAATATTGATGAGCAAAAACTACAACGTCGGTGATATGATCGCCCCGGGCTATAATCTCTGTGATATCGCATCAACGGCTGAGATCTATGTTTTGGCCTACCTTCCGAAAGAGGATATCGATCTTGTGGAATATGGAAAAACAGTTACCGTAAAAACCGAAAACAAAGAATACCCTGGGAAAATCATTTTTATCGATGTAAAGAGTGAATATACGCCAAAGGATATGCAGACAGCTGCAAACAAGAATAAGGACAGCTTCAAAATCAAAATAGCTATTTCGCCGGAAGTTCGTGTTAATCCGGGACAGGAAACAAAAGTCCTCATCGAAAGATAACATATTCGCAGATGTATCTTTTAAAGACCTTGTGATATACTTATGTAGCATTAAGAAACAATACGAAATCTACCTTAAAGGAGAACAGTATGTTATTTGGCAAAAAAGAGGCAAAAGAAATAAAAAAAACAAATGAAGAGTGGCGCGACGGCGTTTACCTTACAACGACCACAGATTCTTTTCAGGCGGATATATTGGAATCGAAACTGCGTGGCGAAGGCATTCCCTGTCTTCGTAAATACAAAGGCGCAGGCAATGCGATGGAAATCATGATGGGAACCAATATTGGTATTCCGATCGATCTTTATGTGCCGGCAGCGGCGCTTGAAGACGCAAAGAATATTATTGTTGCAATTCCGATCCTTTCTGATGAATTCGACGAGGATTCTGTGATTTCCGACGAAGAACTCGAACGTCAGGCACTCGCCGCCGGTTCCGAAGACGAGGATGACCTGTAGGCTAGAAAAAAATGTAAAATAAAACCTTGCTATACTGTCACAAAATGGCTTTCCCGTTCGTTATATAGGTAGATGTATTTTACCTAATGAATGGGGGCTTATTTTTTATGTTTCGAATTCTGTATGTGCGGATATCCCCGAAATTTGTTCGCAAATCGAAAAAACGGTTATTGATTACCGAAAAACTGTGCTTCATTATCTCGAAGTAGAAACGTTCTGTTCGGGCGAAGTGCTGTGTGAGCATATTTTGGCGGGGAAAACCTTTGATTTGCTGTTTTTAGCTTTGGAATCACATGAAATGAATGGTCTTGCAGTTGGAAAAAAGATCCGTGAAGAGCTTGACGAGCAAAGAATTCAAATTGTGTATCTTTCCGATCAAGACTCCTGCTATAAAGAAATATTTGATGTAAGGCCGATGCATTGCCTTTCAAAACCATTAGAAGAAAGCAAAATCATTACAGACATCATATTGGGGATGAAATTGTCAAACGTTTGCGGGCAAGTGTTCACGTATAAGAAGGGGCATGCTGTTTGCAGAGCGCCGTTGAAAAAAATTCTGTATTTTGAAGCTCAAAAAAGACGAATCAAGATGGTGACTATAGACGGTGAAATCGAGTTCTATAAAAATATGCACGAAGTAGTACAGCAAGTTCAAAAATATCGTTTCTTTCCCATTCATAAATCATTTGTAGTGAACTATGATCATATCGTCAAGCTTAATTCAAAAGAAGTTGAAATGTCAAACCAGGCAATCATTCCAATCAGTCGACAGATGAGAAAGTCGATCGAAGAAATCAGAATGCGCTTAATAAAAGAATATATATAAGTTGGTTTATTACGACCATAAAATAACCGATAGCAATATCGGTATTTTTATGCGCTTTTTTCGTTGAACCTTATTTTTATTTTAAAAAATATGTTATTCATTACCAAAAAAGAGTTGTTTGTTACATTTTCCCCAATAGCATTTCATTTACTTGCCCAAATGGCCGAATAAACTATTTGAGGAAAAAATTTGCAAATAAAAAGTAATTTTAAAGGAAGGAGAAAGTCAATTGAATGTCAGATTAGAATTTAAAGCAAGCCCGGAGTTGGACGTCAGAAGCGTTTCTGTGATCGCTTCTTTCAATGGATACAGTAAAGAGCTTGGGGCCATGAACAGAGCCGGAGATTTTTGGTTTGCGGATATTCCGTTGCCACGCGGGGAGCATTACTACAAATTTCTGATCAATGATGTGATCAGGCTCAATGATCCTATGGCCAATATGTATCTGCCGCATAAAGAAGATGAACTGTGGTCCGTCATTATGATCAATGAAACAGGAGAACGTTTATACAATAACGAGCAGTATTCGGTCCATATTGAAAGCTACGCCATATCCGGCAGAATGACAAAAGAATCCGGCGGAATAAACAAAAAAAACTTTAGCTTGTTCATGGACAAGATGGTAGCAGTACGTTTTGGATTTACAGAGATCAAAGGCCTACATGCTGTCACCGCACTTTGGTATGATGCGCGTGGAAATCTGCATGATGTGTCCGAAAATATGCTGTTTGCTGATGAAAACCAGAATGAACCCGTCTTTGTTTGGTTCTGGTTACCGCTGGATGAAAAAGACAAAGATTATCCACAGGGTTTGTGGACCATGCGCCTCTATATCGATGGAAGCTACGTTCTGGAAGATCAGGTATCGATTTCGCAGTCCCTCACGTATGCGCCCAGATACAATCAAAATGGGTTTCCTTATCATTTGGTATGAATGACAAAAAAAGAAGTAAATGTTAGTTTGAAACAACAATAGGAAGGGAGTATACTATGTCTAAAATCAGTAACAGCCGAGCAAGAACTGTGTCAGCTCCAAAAAAGCCGGCTCCGGCACCAAAGAAAGCGAGTACCAGCAATGCGGCGTCGTCGTCAGCGAAAACAAACAGTGCTGCGAAAACCGCAAGCGCACAAACACCAAAGGCTCCAGCCGCAATCATAAAGAAAGAAGCACCAAAAACTGCGACAAACAGCAAAAATACAAACAATAGCTTAATGGGGTCTTTATCATCGGCTTTCGGCAAGGCGGTCGATAACGTAAAAGCCGCCGCGACATCCAAAGTGAACGAAGCGAAATCAACTGCGGTAAGCATAAGCAAGGCGGTAGAAAGCGCCGTGAAAAATGTTCCAAAATCGGTCGGGAACACCGTCGCAGATATAAAGAAAAATGTTTCGATCGAAGCAACAACAGCAGCCAAGGGGCTGATTAAAACAGCAGCAGCAGCCGCCAGCGAAGTAAAACATGTTACCTCAAACGCTTCAAGCAACCTTGCAAAGGCAGTCGATAACATCAAGGTCTCAGCAAACGCTAAAGTGAATGCAGCCAAGACTACCGCCGTTACGATCGGCAAGGATGTTCAGAACAGTGTAAAAAGTGTAGGGAACAATCTTTCTGCGTCAATAAAAAGCGCCAGTGCACATGAAGTGACAAACCCCAGATTAGCTGCAAGAGACAGATTGCCCGAAGCAGGGGAAGAAGCCACAAAATCCGAAAAGAAGATGTTCTCCGCTGCAGTAAGCTCTATTCCGATCATAGGCGAAGCAAAAGACATCGCTGAAGTTGTAACGGGAAAGGACGCCATTACGAAAGAAGACCTGACTCTCCGAGAACGGGCACTGACGGCGGTCGGACTGGTTCTTCCTGTGGTAGGGGGCTCGACAATTCGGCACATAGCCGAAGGAGCCATTGCCTATGGAGTTATAAAAAACAGCAATGAAATAGGCAAAATGGTCAATGGCAGTGCTGTCGCAAAACTTGGATCGGCCGAAGTTATTAAGGGTGG